>DYIS01000167.1 GCA_020723545.1 Ktedonobacter racemifer | reverse complement strand
TTTGGTAATCATAGCCGCATTTTACCATGCGGCTCACTCAAGCGAAAGTCCTGACTTTCAATGCGCCGATATTCGGCCAGATCACGCACACCACTTCCAAGGATGAGACGCTCATAAGGAGCAGTGAGGACGTAGAGTTGTTGCCCCTTTACCGCCTCAGCGCTGGAAAAGGGAATACCGTCTATCCCGATAGTGGATATAAGGTCAGGGAAAGTGGCAAGACGCTGGCCATCTTGCTCCAGGGTCATGTACTCATTCCAGAAGGTCAGCTCAAGATTAGCTGCGTTGTCCGGGAGGAGCAAAATGACTCCATGGTCGAACCCGCCCTCGGTGATCAAGGTGACGCTTTCAACAACTCCCGGCCCATAGACGCAGCCTCCCAGTTCTCTGGCGACAGCGTCAATCACAGCCCGGCCACCCGCGGGCCTGGCAGCGATCATCGCCTGTCCCAGGGCGATGGCTTGTCGGATGGCTCCAAGGGCTCCGTGCTCCTGAACGTAGCGCACACTGACCGGATTGCGTGCCACGGCTACCATGCCACCCGCTTGCACGGCTGCCTGGCGGACGAGGGATGCGGCTGCGTCCAAGGGACCGCGCACGACGAGTTCCAACCCATCCTGTCCCACGGCTGACTGGAGGGAGACGTAGCCCGGGTCTTTGTGTAACCCCAGGCTCCCCATGACACCGGTTGGATGAGCACGCCCATCACAGGGCGCATCGACAACAGGGATTTGTAAGAGAGCCGATTGCACCCATCCGTTAACCGTACCAATGGCTCCATTCTCACTGGAGATGAGCCCCACAATCCTCAGACGGCTATGCTCCTGGAGAAGGGTCACAGCGCGGCAATAGTGAACAGGCAAAAGAGAGATATTGGCAGCAGGAGCACCAACGGCAGAGACGGTGACAACAACATCGTCAGGCGAAAGATCTGCGCAGGAGATCAGGCACGGGGTGCCAACAGAGAGTGCCTGCTGCGTGAGTTGAAGGCCATGGGCGATCTTCCCACCACCGCCGCCCCCGAGAAGAGCACCACCCAGAACGGCCGCCTCAGCCGTTGGTCTATCAAGTGTCTGCTCCATCATGCTCCTTTGCTACATACCAGGCTATCAACCCGGCGGAGATCACCGGGTCAATCACCGGGACACGAAGCTGCTCTTCCAGGAAGGTGGCAATACGAATAGTCGAGAAGCCAGTACAGGCCAGGAGGATCACTCTGGCCCCTCGCTCCTTGAGCCGCTCTCCCGCCTGGGCAAACCGCTCCTTCCCCTCTTCCGACATCAGGTCTACCGTGGTCCTGACCCCCGTGGGCGTCTCCCAACCCACCAGCCGCGGGCCCAGCACTTCGGCGACCGGCGGGAGAGCCCGGTCAATGATGCCCAGAGCTCCCACCGGCCGGCCCAGGGTCAAAGCCATCGCTGCCGAGGCCGACCCTGCCCCAATGACCGGGATGCTCACTGCCTCTCGCAGCTCAGGCACACCAGGATCGGCCACGCAACTCACCAGCAATGCCGCCACCCCATCGCGCCTTGCCATCTCTTGCCCCAGATTCACGATCTTGGGGATGGCCCTTTGCCCCTCCTCCCGGTTCCATAGCCCCTGAGGATGGCCTTCTATGCAGCGGCTGACTACTACCAGGTCCGGGTGCCCAATGAACTCGTGCAGCAACCGACCGTGGCTGTTCAGAAGCTCCTCATCGGCGGTGGATAGTACCCGGATGATCCCGATTCTCTTCATAACCAATTGTCTCCGCTATCGCTCTTGCAGCTAAGCGGTAACTTACGTCTTGTGCCAGGTCAGAAGCTGAGCAGAGATGTCCGCTGCTGCCTCACGGGTCATGCTGATCAGCATGGGCAGCCTGTCTTCGCCGAATCTGGAGGCTAGGCCGGCGATGCTCAAGGCGGCCACTATTGTGCTGTTGTTGTCCCACAGCGGAACAGCGACGGCGGCCACGTCAGGCGTCAACTCGCCGACGGTATGGGCCCAACCCTGCCGTCGGATCATGGCCAGATCTTCTTTCAACCGCGCCGGATCGGTGATGGTATGTGGGGTTATCGGCGCCAGGCCCCTAGCGATGAACCCATCAATCGTGTCGGGAGAGAGATGAGCCAGGAGGATTTTGTTAGACGCACCGGCGTAGAGTGGATAACGTCCGCCGATGGTGAGGCTAACGCGGACTGGCCGGGGACTGTCAATCTTGTCGATGCACACGCTTTCGTCGCCGCTGAGCACGGTGAGGAAGGCCGATTCGCCAGTCTCTCTGGCCAACCGGGCCAGGATCGGATGGGTCGCCTGTCGCAGGTCCATGTCAGCTAACACCACATTGCCCAGCTCGACCAGCTTGAGGCCCAGGCGGAAACGGCCGCGATGATTGGCCTGGGCGAGGAAACCCCGGCGTTCCAGTGTGGTCAGAAGGCGATAGACCATGCTGCGGTGCAGACCCAGGGCCTGAGCCAATTCGCTGCTGGTCCGCTCTGGATGTGCCTGGTCAAACTGAAGCAACACCTGCAGGGCACGGTCTACTGTCTGGAGGTAAACGGCGGGTTGAGCCATGACCAACTCCCTGCTAATAGCGTTTATGATGTCTCTCTTTGAGAGAAGATGTTTCTATTATAGCACAAATCTATATCTTACGCAACGGGTAGGGCTGCCTCTATATGGACGCCCCAAGATCAACGCCAATCTCAAACACGAACCCTTCAGGGCTCAAGTTGATTTCAAAGGCGAGTGGGGTATACTTGCTCATGACCTTTCCTCCGCGAGAGGATAGTTGCCTGCTGCCTCTCACCACTGAAGTTAAGGTCATTTTCTTCATTTGTCAAGGGACTTTGCAACAGCCCTGCTGCCTCTAAATCAACGAGGGTCGCGCCAATCCAGGTGGTGTCTTCGCCGGATTGCGGACGCCTAATGCGGCGCCGGAGCCAGGCTACCGAGCCAGAGGCGATCGCCCTGGGGTCGGCCCTGGGGATCCAGGACGCCCAGGCGCTTCATGTCGGCCAGGGAGTACATGCCCGCGACGACCCAGTAGGAGCCTGCCGGCAGCGAGGCCGACAGGGCGACCTCCGTCCGATCCGCCACTGCCTCGCCGACCTCCCACACCGAGGTGGGCAGGGCACCGTCCTCGGGCTGGCGGTCCCGCTGGGCGACGATGTTCCCAGCGGCATCCAGGACGTGCACGAACACGGTGTAGTCCTCGTCCAAGGGTTTGAGGGCCCTCCAGTACAGGACCAGCCGGAAAGCGTCTCCTGGCCGGAAGGAGCCGGGCTCCCAGTCCCACCCCAGGAAGGCGATCTTACCCTCCAGCTCCAGGTCACTCTTGAACCGGGGCTGGAACGCCACCGGCAGGGGACCGGACAGCACGCGGACCCGGCCCACCACTACGGCGTCCTCTCCAGCGCCCCGGACCGCCAGTCGCTTCAACGACGGCTTGGAGTACATGCCGGCCTTCAGGGTGTAGACCCCGGGGGCCAAAGGTGCTGTCGGTGCGAGAGCGTGCTCGTCCCGGAGGTATTCCCCTGTCTGCCACAGGGAGGTGGGGTAGTACACCCCGCCGGGACGGTGGTCGCTCTGGGCCAGGGACCGGCCCTGACCGTCTACCAGATGGACGAAGGACTCATAGTCTGCGGAGATGGTCTCAAGGGGGCGCCAGTACAGGGTGACCACGAGCTTCTCCGTGGGCTGGATCAGCTTTGTGGCGCCGGACCGCCCGCCCTCCAGGTCGCTCCCCACCAGCTCTATGGCCTCGCCCAGGACCGCTCCCGGCGAAAACTGCAGCGCGGGCTTCTCGCCAACCGCCGGGCTGACCACCAGGACCAGACCTCCCCTTTCCACCATATTGTACCTGATCTCCAGGCCGGGCATAGGTTTCACCAGGTAGACCGGGCTGCCTTTGCCGTATACGCTCTCCACCAGGCGGCCGACGTTGCTAAACACTGGCTCCGGACTGATCAGCGGGAAGAGGCCCACCAGGTCCGGGCGGCGCCTCTCCACGTACTGCATATACCACATGGGCATGATCTCGTCCCGGTCATTACTCACCAGAATGGCACCGCGCTCCACCGGCTGGGCTAGAAGGCTCTCCCACCGGGAGCGAGGTCCAACCTGGCGGCTCAGATCACTTGCTCGAAAGTTAGCGGCCAGGGCGCCCAGTGGCAGGAGCGCTAACAGGAGAACTGCCAGGATGGGGGCACCTTGGCGGGCGGCCCCGCCTGCCCTCCGGGCAGGCCCGCCAAAGAGGTGGGCAGGTGTGGGTCCTTTCACCCACGACAGGAGCCCCTGGCTCCCCAGGCCGAACCAGAGGGCGAAGACAACGTACGAGGGCGTGAAGAGATCGCCGATATCGCCAATGAAGTAGACCAGGCAGAAGGCCACAGTAGACAAGTACGTCAGGAGCAGAAGGAGAAAGGTCCGACGATCGGTCCGGAGGTTCCAGGCGATGCCCAGCAGGCCCAAAAGCAGGCCCGCCCGGCCGAACTGCCGGAGCAAGAGGCCCCCGGCCAGGGCCAAGCGCTCCCCCAGGCGGCCTCCGGCGGCCGCCTCCAGGCTGCCACGGAAGACGCTCCCGGTGATCAGCTTTAAGAAGTCGAAGAGGGTGTTTTGGTACAGGACCAACTGCGGCCCGGTGCCGATGGGAAAGCGAAGGTACGGGGTGTCCGGGGCACGCAGGGGGATGTAAAGGTACAAAGCCGTTGGCAAAACAAAAAGCAAGAGAGCGGCGGCATAGGTCCGCTTCTTCGCTAGTAAAGAAAGCCACGGCCACAGGTACAGGGCAAAGCCGGGAACCAGCAACAACATGGTGCGGTGGTGAGTCAGGCTGAGCCCGAAGAGAAAGATGAAAACAAAAAGCAAGGGTGCGGGCTGAAGATGTACTGCGCTACCGGCTGGGAAACGGGAGGCCAGGCGCAGGGCGAGATAAAGCAAGAGGGTTACAAAAAAGGTGTTCAAAGAATAGACCTCGGCCCGAACCACCTGGGACCAAAACGTTGAAGAGAAAGCAAGTAGCAAAGCGGCGAGGATGGAGGAGGCACGACCCAGTGCCAAATGGCGCAACAGGAGATAGAGCACCCCCACGGCCAGGGCGGAGAAGACGGCGGAGAGCAGATTCATCCGGTAGGCGACATCGCCCATCGGGACCATCAGGGCCCAGAGCTTGCCCAGGAGCAAATAGAGCGGATAGCCAGTGGGGTGGCCAATGCCCAGAAGATAGGCGGCGAACTGGAACTCCCCGCTGTCCCCCTCCAGGACGGTGGGGGCCACGGTGACCAGGTAGATGGCCAGCGCGACCGCCACCATGAGCATGGCCATTGCTGTTTCGACCGGCAGAGGGCGTTTGCTATTCATGACGCTCAAACCTGATCCAGTCGAAGGCCACCGCCAGGCTCCTTTTGTCATCGCTGCCAATGACCTGGCTGGGCGAAGCCAGGTGGGAAAAGCCGAACCTCAGCCGATTGATGCCAGTTCTCAGGCACCGGCCTGGCACCTCCAGGGAATACTCCTTCCAGGTATCATCCAGTTCCACTTGCCCAAGGAATTGGCCGTTGATCCACACCTTCATGCGCTGCCGCGGAGATCCGGGGTAGACGAAGGGCGCGACCCTGAGCTTGAGCCAGAGCCTGGTAGGGTGCGCCTCCCGGAACATCACCCAAGACTCCCCGGCCACCGCCCAATTGAAGTCAAGGCCACCGCCCTCCTCGTTCCGGGACCAACCCTCCCCCCGGTAGAGGGACGACAGGGCTGTCCCGAAGTCGATGGCCGAGGTGGAGCGCGGTCCGGGCCGGCGAACCCGGTAGCCGGCCCACTTCACGGTCTCGGTGGTCCGCTCCACCCAGGGGCTGCCGGAGTCATACCGCCACCGGTTGACCTCAAGCCTCGCCTGTCCCCGGTCCACCAGCTCCATCGGCACGATGGATCTCAGGTATTCCTCCGCCGGCGAACCCACAAAGGGCGAATGGCCCACCACGTATCCCACGTCCAGGAAGCCCAGCACCTCTTCGGCTACCGTCCGGT
>DYIS01000166.1:4472-6060 GCA_020723545.1 Ktedonobacter racemifer | reverse complement strand
TCCTGGTGGGCCTCGTCTGCGCCGCCATCATCGCGGTGCGTTTCGATGCCGCTGCTCAGGAGCTTGCTGGCTTCAGGCCCAGGCGCCACGAGCGTTGCGGGGACGAGGATAGGCGCCCGGGCCGGCGCAGGTTGCAAGCGTGGACCGTCGTCGTGGCGGTGGTGTGGCTCGCGGTCACGCTGCTCTACCCTAACCCGGTGCCGTTCCTGGGCATGAGCATGTGGCTCAGTTCCCTTGCGGCCCTGGCGCTGCTGCCCACCCAGCGAGAGCCGCTCCTGTTTCGGGTCAAGAGCTTCGTCTTCGTCTACGCCCTGGCCCTTTTGGGCTTCAAGCTGTACTTGTGGCAGATCCACCGGGCGGAGTTCGAGGCCTGGGCGGGGGTCCTGGGGACCACCCCGACCCTGGCTCATAGGATAGTGCTCAACAACACCAGCATCGTCACCACCATCGGCATGTGGGGTACCTGGTTTTTGTTGCCCTTTGCCCACGTGTCGTACCTGGTGCAGCTCTTCATGGTGAACCGGGATAGCCTTCTATTCCCGCTCACGGCGCCGGAGCGGATTGTGGAGATGATCCGAGGGAGGGAGAGCTAAGTCGTTGTGCAAGAGCAATCGCGCGCGAGGCCGACAGAGCGATATGGCTTCACGCCAGGGAATACATCCCTGGCGTGAAGGGGGTACATATCGGGGGTGTGGCTTCACTCCACAACGATTCCTTGGCGCAAAGGGGTATATAGAGGTGTGGTTGCACTCCACGGCTGTCTCTTCCCCTGGCAAGCTCGAGGCAGGACAAACACCAGTGTCTGTCCCTTCCCTTCCCAGCCTTAACATTCGCATAGGTATCCACCCTGCCCCGGCAGGTCCCGGCCAGGGTGGTGATACACCGCCAGGCGCATCCAGTCGGGATAAATTGGGATAAACCTGATGGCTCCTCCCGAGATGGGACACCAGGACGCAGATCATCCCCTGGGCTGGGGCTTGGGGGAGTCCTCAAGGGGCTGCAGGGGCTGCATGAGCCGGGTCTAGCTCTTCCGGCCCTTTGAGGATTTCCCCAAGCTCTATCTCTCCTCCCTCGCCACATAGCGGGGAAAGGGGCAAAGGCTTGGGAGATCAAAAACATGAGGGGTAGGAAGGCGCAATGAAGATCGTGGATGTGGCCTGGGCAGGGATCTTGGCGACCTGGGGCGCGTTCGTCATGGCGGTGTGGTTCACCGTCCTGGTGCGCGTACTCCAGCACTACCTTTCGGGGCCGCGAGCCGACAACGGCCCGCGGGAGCTGCCGGTAGCCGGTGGGACCACGCACCCGCCAGTGATCCTGGACGGGTACGTGGTTCACTACACCGACAGCCATTGCGAGGGGCTCTAGCCCCTCAGGCAATCATCTATTATCATCCTTCATCTAGCCTGGACGCACCAGAAATCCTCACAGGAGGCCTGCAGCTTGTACTGGCACTGGCGGCGACAGGGATTCTCAGCCGAGGTGAACGTATGTTTGCACTAATGGACCGGGTGGCAGCTCTGCTGGAGGGGATGCAGGGGCGAGGGACGGACCCCGCCCAGGCCCATGAGGAGGTCCCGCAGGACCTGGA
>DYIS01000166.1:0-4462 GCA_020723545.1 Ktedonobacter racemifer | reverse complement strand
GCTGGGCTTCGGGAGCTGCATGGTGATGGGCACCGATCTCGTCCTGGGCGGCGGGCAGGTCGCCGGGGCTGGACGTGCTGGCCACCGACATCGAGTACGACGACCGGGGGGCGATGCGATACATCTGGTTTGAGCTGGCGGAGCGGGAGGGCGGCCGCCTCTACCGCTACCACAAGGCGGTCCGGCTCCTGGCGCTCGACTACATCCCCCGGCAGGCCCGGGAGCAGGTGCATCTCCTGGAGAAGATGCGCAAGGCCCTGAAGGGGCTGTACAACGCCCAGGTGGACTTCCTCTCCCTGGTGGCCGGCATCTTCACTGATCCCTATCTGGGGATCCTCCAGTGCTACGGCGTCCAGGGGTTCGGCCTCAACCGGGAGGCGGCGATTGCCCGGGCCGACCAGGGCCTGGCCGCCCTCCAGGGGGCCATGGCCAACTTTGAGCAATCCCGGCTTGCGCCTCTGAAAGTACAGGAGGCGGAGTGGTTCCGCCGGGCCTTCCGGGACCTGCGCTTCGGCCTGGTGGCCATCGGCCAGCCAGACCCCCGCAAGGCCGCCCGGGGCATGTCGGACGCCAAGGAGCCGGCCCGGATGGAGGAGTACAGCTTCGAGCAGAACGAGATGCTCTACCGGGGCCTGGCCAGGCTGAAAGAGGACTTCCTGAACGTCACCCTGGCCGCCCGGGTGGGGGACCTGGGAGACCTGGCCAGGCTCCGGATCAGCATGGCCCGGGAGAGCTCCGTCTGGGCCAGCCTGGAGAAGGGCGCCAAGGGCATCTCCCTCAACCTCTCGGTGCCGGTCTTGCTCTCGGGGATGATCTCCGACTCGGCGGCCACCGCCTACGGGGAGAGCGAGATGCGTGGCGCCGCGGATTCCGTGGGGTCTGCCGATGGCACTGCCCACAGCGACGGCACGGCGCATACCGTAGGCCAAGGCACCGCCCACACTGAAGGCCGGGTGGATGGCGTGGCCGAGACGGTGGGGGTGGCCACCACCAAGGGTGTGGCCCACACCAGCAGCATAACTCGGAGCGAGTCCGTGGGCTCCGCCGACAGCGTAGGCAGTGCCCACACCGTGGGCGTGGCCCACACCGAAGGGGTCGCCCACACGGTAGGCAGTGCCCACACCGTGGGTTCCGCCCACACGGTGGGGAGCTCTCACGGTGTGGGGTCTTCCCACTCGGCGGGCCAGAGCACCGGCCAGACCACCGCCGTGAGCGACTCCGTGAGCCAGAGTGTCTCGAAGGGCATTAACGCCGGGATCAGCGTCGAGGGCGGGGTGCCCGCCGACACCCTGAAAGGCGGAGTGGGCCTGGGTGGCAATCTGGCCGTGTCGGACGGCTCGGCCCACGGCGTGTCCGCCGCCACCAGCGTGGCCGGCTTCGGCTCCGACGCCCGCTCGGTATCGGACACGGCCTCGGTGGCGGACACGACCTCGGTGGCGGACACCCATTCGGTGGCCGATACCTCCAGCCAAGCCCACACCGTGAGCCAGGCCCAGGGAGTCGCCCGGGGGCAGGCCACCACCGTCTCCTCGGCGATGACCAGCTCCCGGGCCACCACCAGGAGCATGAGCCATTCCGTGGCGGACAGCGTATCCCGGAACGTCGCCGACACCGTGGCCAAGTCCGACACCACGAGCCACGTGGACTCCCGGGGTCATGTGGAGGCCCAGTCCCGGGGTGTGGCCACCGGCCGGTCCCTGGTGGCCGCCTCGGGCGGTGCCCTGGCCATGGGCCTGGCCCCGGGGGTGTCTGCCCAGAAGAGCTACCAGTGGGAGGACCACGTCATCGGCACCGTGGCCACGATCCTCAAGCAGCAGGAGGAGATACTGGAGGAGGCAACCCGGGAGGGGGCATATCTCGTGGACAACTACTTCCTTTTCCGCACCGAGGCCGGCAAGCGGGCCGGGGCGGCTCTTGTGGCCCAGGCCTTTCACGGCACCGAGGCGGTGACCCCAATGCGGACCCGGTGGCTCACCCCGGCCGAGGAGGAATACATCCGCCTGCACGCCATGACCTACACCCCCTCCACCCGCCGGGAGAGGATACCCGGCCTGGTGGAGGCCTACCGGGATACGACGTTTCTCACCCTGATCCGCCTGGCGGCATTGTGCGCCCCGGGCCTGTACGAGGGGGGCCGGGCGTTGACGGTGCAGGAGCGCATCCCGCCCTACGCCATGCCCGCTAACATGGCTGGCGAGGCCATCCTGGGCAACCTGGTGAGCTACGAGACCGGGGATACCACCCCGGCGCTCCTGCGGGTGGCCCGGGAGCGCATGGCAAACACCGGTTTCTTCGCCGATACCCGCTTTGGGAAGTCGGAGGTGGCCATGCGCATGGCCTGGGAGGTCCACCGGGAGTGGGAGTTCAGGGTGGTGGCCCTGGACTTCGGCCTGGGCTGGCGTAAGCTCATGAACATCGTCCCCCCGGAGCGCTACCAGCAGTACGGGCTCTACCAGGGCTCTCCCCGGCCCATCCGCTGGAACCCCCTGCAGATCGGCCGGCGCATTCCCCCGGACATGCAACTGGACGCCACGGTGGAGGTCTTCACCAACGCCGGCCGCATGGGTCCCCGGCAGTACGGCCTGATGCAGAGGGCTCTGCGGGACCTCTACCTGCGCTACGGGGTGCTCACCTCGGACCCCGAGGTGATGTTCCCGGACCGCAACCCGGCGGTTCAGCGGGACCCCCAGAGCCCCGCCGCCCGGGACGCGTCCAGGCTCTCCAAGGTGCAGCCAGAGGAGCGGAAACTCCTGGACGAGGAGCGCCGCCGGAGGGCCACGTCTTCCCTCCCCAGTGGGGAGGTGAAGCTCCAGGACCTGGAGCCCTGGGAGCGGCAACTTCTTGCCATCGAGCGGTCGAAGCAGGTGGACCTCTCCATGTGGTACGACCTGATGGAGGAGCGCCGCAACCTCCTGTCGCCGAAGCAGATCGCCGACCTGACCGCCTACGATGGCATCCTGGTGAGGCTCCAACCCTTCCGCTACGGCGAGCTGGCGGGCATGTATGGTCGGGGCGAGGGCTCCATCGCCATTGAGGACCTGGCCTACCCCTACGGCGTGGCGGTCCTGGAGGGCGGCACCATGGCTGAGTATGCCAAGTCCACCGTCCTGGGCCTCATCGCCTGGCACCTGTACAACGACTCGGTGTTCCGCTTCCAGGAGAGCCTGGGCCAGGGCCTGGACCACCGCATGTTTTTGGTGTTCGAGGAGGCCAACAAGATCATCTCCGGCATATCCCAGGCCTCCTCCCAGGACGCGCCCATGCCGGTGACCTGCAGCATCTACTCCACTATGTTCCGGGACGCCGGCAAATATGGCATCTACCTGGGGGCCATCGCCCAGAGCCCCTCGGACCTGCCCGGGGAGATCGTGTCGAGCTGCAACAACATCCTGGCCGGCCGCCTCAAGCTGGAGGACGACCGCCGGCTCATCGTGGCGGCCCTGGCCCGCATCGCCACGGGCTACCAGGACGCGGACTACGTGCGGCACATTTCCAGGCTGGAGCAGCGTAAGTTCGTGTGTATGCTGGGCCTCTCCACCGACCGCCGGGACGTGGAGCCCATGCTCGCCGAGACCATCGCCGTCCAGTGCCTCGTGCCCTCCAACCGGGAGGTGGAGGAACACTTCCGGGCCTGGGCGTAGGGAGGGGGAAAGACGAAGGTACACGAAACTTGTAAAAACCGCCGGTGGTGCCGGATACTGATGTTCGGGGAGCCCGAAGTCCTGGCAGTGCCGGCCCTCGGAATACGCGCAGGAGGAAACGTCTCATGCTCAAGAAGGGATCCTCGGTTTTTGTGATCATCCTGGCCCTGGGAGCGGCCACCTTCTTCCTGGTGGCCGGGTTCTTCTCCCGCCTGGCCGACGAGCGCCCGGTGGTGGTGGCAAAGCAGTCAGTAGCCGCTGGCACCCGGCTCACCGCGAGCCTGCTCGAGGTCAAGCGGGTGAACGCGGGGGCCCTGCTCCCCGGCGCCCTGAAGGATCTGAAGGAAGCCGAAGGGCAGCTCCTCACCGCCGCCCGGATGCCCGGGGACCAGCTCACAGCGGACATGGTGGGCGACAAGGCTGTATCCAGTATCGCCGCCTCCCTGCCCAAGGATCACCGCGCCATCGCCATCCATGTGAACCAGGCCTCGGGCCTCGCCGGGCTCCTGCGGGTGGGGGATACCGTGTCCGCCATCGGCGTCCTGGACCCCCAGAATATCCAGACCGTGACCAGCGCCAAGAACACGGCCCGGGCAGAGCGAAAGGAGCCCCGGGAAAACCCCGGCGCCATCTCCCGGGCGTTGCTTCGGGACCTCCGGGTGCTCCTGGTGCCCCAGACGTTTCGTTACCAGGAGGCCCCCGAGGATACGAAGCAAGGGGCGGCGCTCATGCCCTTGCGCACCACCGGCGCCATGCAGAAGGAGTCGGTGGTGGTCCTGGACGTGCCCCTCGCCCCGGTGGAGGTGTTGCCCGGCTACTTC
>DYIS01000165.1:2429-6061 GCA_020723545.1 Ktedonobacter racemifer | reverse complement strand
TGCCCGCAAATGGCTCGGCGAGCAATAGGATTCCACCAACCCTGGAATACAAACTGAGGAAGCCGTTCAAGAGCAGGATGAGCATCACGGCCAGCGCCACCCCGCCTATGCTCAGGGCAAGGCGAGTCTTGTCTTGTAAGAGATTGCGTCGTGCCAGATTCATGTTACGTATCCCGTGTTCCAGATACAGTAGTGGGTATCCGCCCTGTTATATAAAAGCAGTATACACCATCCAGGTTAAAGGCAGATTAGCGGCAGTTTAATGTTCGGTGAAACTTCCTTATCACCTATCGTCACGCTGCCGCTAATGTGTTGGGTGTATGATCAGCTTCTGGGGCGACGACGGCCAAAGGCCTCGCCAGGCAGCAGATTACTCTTGTTCGTGCTTGAGGGCCACGATTTCGTCCCGTAGGCCCGCCAGTCGCCGGACGATGTTCCAGGTGTAGCCAAAGAGCACCAGCCAGATCAGGCCATAAACAACAAAAAGGTGCGGGCAATAGCAACGATTTGGCTGGCAGAATATTGCGTACGAATTCGGCGCCGGTTTCGACTACGTGCGCCGCAGCCAGGCCAGCGCCTTCACGGCACGCCAGCCCAGCAGATCGTCGGCGACGTAGGTCAAGGAGAGGAGATGGCTTGAGACATGCTCATTACCGGCAGCCAAGCGAGAGACGGCGGCTTAATCGCCTTGCGCCAGCCAGGTTTGTAACACGTCCTTCATCCATCACCCTGGGTCAGAGTAGCCAAGGGGCGGCCTCTTTGGCGTGATAGGTGATGATCAGGTCGGCGCCGGCACGCTTGATGGCCGTGAGAACCTCCAGGGTGATGCACTGCCCGTCGATCCAACCATTAGCGGCGGCGGCCTTGACCATACTATACTCACCAGAGACGTTATAGGCGGCAATCGGCAAGTCAAAACGGCTTCTGGCCCTGGCGATGATATCCAGGTAGGCCATGGCCGGCTTGACCATGATCGCGTCCGCCCCCTCCAGCACGTCCAACTCGATCTCGCGCAGGGCCTCCCGCGCGTTGGGCGAGTCCATCTGATAGGCCCGCCGGTCGCCAAACTGTGGCGTCGACTCGGCTGCCTCGCGGAAGGGGCGGTAGAAGCTGCTGGCGTACTTGGCGGAGTAGGCCGGGATGGGCGTGTCTGTGAAGCCCTCTTTGTCCAGTGCTTGGCGGATCGCGGCCACCCGCCCATCCATCATGTCGCTGGGCGCTACGATGTCCGCCCCGGCCTGGACGTGGCTCACGGCTTCTCGCGCCAAGAGTTCTCCTAGTATTGCGATGGGGACACGCTCGTCTCCTTGATCCCCCTCAGCAAATCGGTTGGGCTTTCTCGATGAGCAGTCTGTAGAAGCAATTAACCCGCTCCAGCTTGAGGATCTTGTGTCCCTCGTCCTTGACGCTCCTTGTCACATTGCGCACCGGCTCCCCCTCGTCCAGCCAGACTTCCAGCCCCTCTCCGCCCTGCAACTCCTCCAGCTTCAGCTTGGTGCGCACAAAGTTCATGGGGCAGACCTCTCCCCGCAAGTCAAGGACATGGCTGTTCATAATAGACAGCCTCCTTGAACGTGGCCAGGCCGAGACGGTTGATCAGACTCCCCACGCGTTCCCCTTTGTTCGCCAGCCGGCAGTAGGCAGCCAGGGTCCTTTTGGCCAGATCAACCGCCTGCTCTTCGGAGAGAAACTCGGCGAAAAGGACACCGAGCTGAGGCTGGCGGCCCCATTTCCCCCCGACGTAGGCGTTCCAGCCTTCTCGCCTCGCCCGCCAGGAGCCGGTTGGACAATGCATGATGCAGCGGGCATCGTGGAAGCATCTGCCCCGGTCAATCACCGGCTTCCCATCCACCAACTGAATAGCCTTCCCCGGGCAAAGGTCTACGCAAAGACCGCAGGCGATGCATTCATGCCCGTCGGATTCGTCGAAAACCGGCTCCACCACGGCCATAAAACCCAGGTCGTTCTCCTGAGGTTTGGCACAGGCGTTGGGGCAGCCGGTAACCCCCATCTTGAACTTGTGTGGGAGTCCCCATCGCCCGTAGAGGCGCTCATCGAGCTTTCCGGCAAGGGAGTGGGTATCGCCCAGGGCGTGGGGGCAGATGGCGGTCCCCTGGCAGGCGGTGACCACCCGCACCCGCGCCCCGCAAGCCCCCAGGCCCAGGCCGACGATGGCCAGCTCTCCGGTGACGGCGTTGAAGTCGTCCAGACGGATGAAGGGGATCTCGATTCCTTGGCGCATGGTGAGGTGGACGTGACCCTTGCCATAGCGCTGGGCTACATCCGCCACCTTCATGAGCTGCTCGCCGGTGATGTTTCCAACTGGCACCTTCAATCGCAGGGAGAAGAAGTTGCCCTGTCTCTGCATGATGAAGCCGCCGGCCTTGAGGGCGTTCAGATCTATCGTCTCTCGCCCACGGCTAGCAGGTTCCTTCTCCGCGCCCAGGTATACAGAGTTACCACCGGCGAGGGCGGGGACGAAGGCCACCTCCTCCCCGTCCCGGAGAGTGGTATGGAGTCCTTGGGGATGAGAGATCAACTCCTGGTTAACGAAGATGTTAACGTGGTGGAAAACCTCTCCCGTTTCGTCGACCACATGACGCATGAAACCGGGATAGAGGGCTTCCATGCTCCCCAGGAGTCCTGCGATGTCATTGGCCGCCACCTCTACCCTGGCCTTGCCACCGGTGAGGTTGCGCCATGGGCTAGGAACGTAAACCATAACAGACATGTATGTTAGCCTCTCAGAAGGAAATGGTCAGGTATCGCTCCCCGGTGTCCGGGAGGATAGTGACCACCGTCTTGCCTGGCCCCAGCCTCGTGGCCACCTGAAGGGCGGCGAAGACGTTGGCCCCCGCGGAGATGCCCACCAGAAAGCCCTCCTCTCGCGCCAGCCTGGCAACCGTGGCGTAGGCCTCCTCATCGGCAACGGCCATGATTTCGTCGATGACCGCACGATTGAGGACGCCGGGGACGAAGCTAGCGCCGATGCCCTGGATGCCGTGCGGGCCAGCCTTGCCCCCTTGGAGTACGGGGGAACGGGCCGGCTCCACGGCCACGATGAGTACTGAGGGCAGCCGCGCCTTCAGCACCTCGCCCACACCAGTAATGGTGCCACCGGTGCCCACCCCAGCTACGAAGGCGTCGAGGCGGCCACCGGTGGCCTGCCAGATCTCCTCAGCCGTGGTGCGGCGGTGAACCTCCGGGTTGGCCGGGTTCAGGAACTGCTGCGGCATAAAATAGTCCGGGTTCTTTTGCACCAACTCTTCGGCGGCATAGACAGCACCCGACATCACCTCAATGGCGGGGGTTAGCACCAACTCCGCCCCGAATCGGGAGAGGAGCTGGCGCCGCTCCAGGCTCACATCCTCAGGCATGGTCACAATCAGGTGGTAGCCCTTCACCGCCGCCACCATGGCCAGACCGATACCAGTATTGCCGCTCGTTGGCTCCACGATGGTCCCGCCAGGCTTGAGGAGCCCCCTCTTTTCCGCATCCTCGATCATGGCCAAGGCGATGCGGTCCTTGACCGAGCCCCCAGGGTTGCGACTCTCCAGCTTCCCCAGAATAGTGGCCGATCCGGCCTCAGGGAGGCGATTGAGCCGGATCAAGGGGGTATTGCCAATTAGCTC
>DYIS01000165.1:0-2419 GCA_020723545.1 Ktedonobacter racemifer | reverse complement strand
TTGCTATCCTTATCCTAAAGAAGGCCATCCAGTGGCGTGTCACGCCACCGCTAAAGTGGGAAGATCACCCCAAAGATGATCGAGGCTACGATCAGGGCCAGCACTGTGTTAAAGACCGTGGCGATCATGTAGACCCAGAAGGGCGCGCCGCCCATCTTCTTGAATTCGGAGAAATTCAACTCCAGGCCGATGCAGACGAAGGCAAAGTTGAAGGCCCAGTTTTTAACATTGGCGATGCCAGCCATGGCATCACTTGAGAAGATGAGACTCGCCCCCTTGGCATCCACCAGGGAGCCCAAGATGGAGGCGATGATGAAGCCCAACACGAACTTGGGGAAGCGATCCCAGATGACTTTGACGCTGGGTCGCTCCGCGCTCTTCTCCACCATCGTGACGAAGTAGAGGGCCAGGATAAAGGCCACCACGCCAATGAGCGCGTTCTGGGACATCTTGACGATGGAAGCGATCTGCTGGGCCCTTTGACTGTGGATCGTCCCTGCTCCCACCACGGCCGCCGTGGTGTCAATGTTGCCGCCGAACCAGGCGCCAGCGACTGTTGGTGTCAAGCCTAGCGCATTGGCTATAGGTGGCATGATGATCATTAGTGGCAGAGCAGTGATGATCACCAAAGCGATGGTATAGGCCAACTCCTCCTTCTTGGCCAACACCGAGCCCGCCGCGGCAATAGCCGCCGAGACGCCACAGATAGAGATGGCCATGCATATGACCGCCTTCAAGGTAGGTGCCAGCTTGAAGACGTCGGCCAGCCACCAGGTAAATAGGAAGACGCTGGCGATCATGACCAGGGCCTGGATCACACCGCCACCGCCAGCCTTGACCACGGTGTTGATATTGATGCCCAGGCCCAGGAGCACCAGGCCAACCTTCAAGATTAGCTCGGTGCGAATGGCCGGCTTGACGAAGTCTTTGGTCTTAGTCACGGTGAGAATGACGTTGCCAGTCAAGCCCAGTACCACTGCCCAAAGGGGATACTCCAGGGACTTGGCCAGGTCAGCCCAGAAGCCCTTCGCTGCCTTGCCCTGGGCCACCGCCCAGGCAGAGCCTTGCCAGCTTAGCCAGGCGAGTACCAGGATGATCACCAGGCCTACCAGCACGCCCAGCCAGTTGATACCCTTTTGGGTTTCCATAGATATTGCCCCCTTTCTACCCTGCTACGGGTGAAGCAGGTGGATAAGCCTCCCTCCGCCGCTGGCCCGGCGAGGCTGGTAGCTCCTTTCTTCCCCCCGAGCGTCCCCGGTTACCTCCTGTAAACTATAGGTCAGCCTACCAAGGGATGTTGATCAACCCCTTGGCTTTGCCCAGGAACCCCGCCCAGGCCAGAGCCATGAGCAGAAACCCCACGATCACCGCCCACCAGTCCTCACCGATTTTCATGGCATTCTCCTTGTACACTATAGTCGGCTGGTGTTGACTGAAGAATTTCTAGAGAGACGATAACGCATTTTTGAGATCGTTTTCAAGGTCGATTTTATTTTCAATACCTACCGAAAGCCGTACAAGGTTATCTTTTATACCGCGCTTCATCCTTTCATCGTATGGTAAAGAACCATGGGTCATTCTTGCCGGGTGACAAACCAGTGATTCAACCCCACCCAGACTTTCAGCTAACAAAAACAATTTGAGTCCAGAAATAAACTTTTCCACTGCCGGGAAACCGCCTTTTAATTCTATACTGATCATTCCACCAAAGCCATCCATCTGCCTTTTGGCAAGCTCATACTGCTCATAAGTTTTCAGGCCTGGATAGTAAACCCGCTCAATCATGGAATGTCTGGAAAGATAATCCGCTAAATGCAAGGCGTTTTTTTCATGCTCTTTCATTCTTAAGGCCAGTGTCTTTATCCCCCTTAAAACAAGCCAGCAGTCCCAGGGGCCAGGGACTGCACCAGCCGCATTCTGATAAAACTTCAAGTCTTCATAGAGTTTTACATCCGAAGTGACGATTGCCCCACCTATTATGTCGCTGTGCCCGGCAAGATACTTAGTCGTGCTGTGTACTACAATATCGGCACCCAGTAAAAGCGGTTTCTGGAAATACGGACTGGCAAATGTGTTATCAACAGCAAGAAGAATGTTTTTTTCATGGGCTATTTCAGAAAGTTTTTTGATATCTACAATTTTTAAGAGCGGGTTTGTTGGCGTTTCAATCCAGATAAGTTTTGTGTCTTTGTGTATAGCATTCTCAAAAGAGTCAACATTGTCGACATCGGCATAACTTGTCTTAATACCCCATTTTGCAAATACCTTTTCTAGTAAGCGATATGTGCCGCCGTAAATATCATCACCTGCTATTATATGATCTCCTTTTTGAAGAAGGTTGAAAACGGCAGTGGTGGCGGCGACCCCTGAAGCAAAGGCCATACCATACCCCCCTTCTTCAAGCGAAGCTATCGCCACT
>DYIS01000164.1 GCA_020723545.1 Ktedonobacter racemifer | reverse complement strand
CTGGAAGATGGTGGCCTGGTTCAGTCCATGGGTAAAGAGCACGGCCACATCCACATCGCTCAGGTCATGGGCCTTCCCGTGTGCCATCGACCCGAACAGGTAGGCCGCGATCACGTCCTGACGATTGCCCAGGGCCTCCTGGATTTTGGCGATCTCACGCTCCATATGGTTGGTCTCCATCGACTGTTAGTATAGCATAAACTGTGGCGTAATGCGATGTAGCAGACCCAATGCGGCCTACCTGTGGGCCTACTCGACCAACGAACTGCGTAAGTCTTATCATTCAAGCCCCTGCATCTTCCGCAAGACATCTAGCACCCCTCGCCCGTGCACGTGGGGCGAGACGTAGTGCACCCGGGCCTTCACCTCTACGGCGGCGTTGGCCGGGGCCGCGCTGAAGCCCACCAGCGACAAGAAGGCCAGGTCGCTGGGGGAATCGCCCACGCCGGCCATCTCGACCAGGGGGATGCCCGTCTCCCGGGCCAGCCAGCGCACCCCCTCACCCTTGTCCATCCCCTGGGGTACCACATCCACGGAGGAGACCGCCCCCTGGACCTGATAGCCGGTAGGTCGGGCGCTCAGGGCTTCCTCCACCAGCAGCCGCAGGTCGTGCACCGTGGTGCCGGGCAAAGGGTAGAGGCTGAGCGAGCACTCCTTGCCGGGCTGGAAGTAGCCCTTGCCGGTGGCCACCGCCCGCTCCTGCAGCAGTGACCTGGTCTCCGCCAGGGCCTGGCGCATCGCCGCAGTGATGGCCGGGTGCTCCTGGAAACGGTACTCCAGCGGGAAGTAGAGGCCGCAGCCGTTCTCGTAGATGGCTGGCAGGTAGCCGCCGATGGCCTGCATCAGCACCTCCACGTAGGGTTCCTGTCGCCCGGTACACAGGGTCACGGCGGGTCCCCTGCCGCCCTGGGCCCGCCGGTTGGCCTGGGCGATCTGGCGCAAGACGGCCAGGTCCAGCGGTCGCCCCTCTCCCGGCGTCAGGCAACCGTCCACGTCCACCACTAGCAGGCGCATTCAGACCGCCTCCGCGTGGAGCCGCAGCTGGTGGAGGGACTCCGCTGTATAGCGGGCCACCTCCTCCCGCCAGCCTGGCCCTTTGGCCGGTGTGAAGGGGTCCGGCCCGGCGGCGGTACACTCCACGATGATGCTGCCATCGTAGCCGATCTCCCGCAGTGCCCGCAGCAGACCGGCGAAATCGGTATGGCCGCGGCCCACTGCCTGGCGGTTGGAGTCGGCAGCGTGGAAGAGGGCCAGATGCCTGCCCGTAGCCAGGATGGCCCCGGCGGGATCGGCCTCCTCGATGTTCATGTGATAGGCATCCATGAGCACCCCGACCGCAGTCGGGGAGCCCACGTCGGCCAGACAACGCAGGGCCTGGGCCGCCGTGTTCAGTAGATGGCTCTCGTAGCGGTTCAGGCACTCCAGGGCAATGGTCACCCCCAGGTCCTGGGCGCGGCGGGCCAGTAGCTGCAGGCTGTTCACCAGGAGTGCGTACTCCTCCTCCTGAGTGGAGAGGGCGCACACTCGCCCCACTGCCCCGTGGCAGGGGACAATAGGGCAACCCACGGCCACGGCAAATTCCAGGAGCTTTTGGTAGTAGTCCAGAGCCCGGACACGCACCTCCTGGTCCGGGTGCGCCAGGTCCTGGTTGGACGGGGTGATGGAGAGGACGGCCAGCCCCTGGGCGGCCAGGGCGCGGCGCAGGCGATGGGGCGGGTAGCGCGCCAGATCGCCCAACAACTCCACGCCGTCATAGCCCTGGGCAGCCAGCCGCGCCGTCGTATCCTCCAAAGGCTCGTCGCCGAAGATCCAGGTGCAGGCGCCGTATTTCACGCCTTTCCTCCGCCGATCACCCGGCAGCGCTCCATCGGCAGTCTCACCGCCACCCGCTCGCCAGCCTTGAAGCGCACCGTCCCTCCAGATTGCACCCGGAGCATTAACCGGTCGCCCAGGCGCAGGCGATAGTCCACCTTGTCGCCCAGGTAGGTCATCTTCTCCACCACGCCTTCCAGGACCTCAGGGCCGCTCATGGTCCCCGGCGCGGCCAGTTCCACCTCGTTGGGCCGCACGAAGGCCAGCACCCGTTGGCCCACCCGTGCCCCTGCCGTCGTAGCCAGGCCGAGGGACAGGTTGTCCACCGCCAGGTACGTCGTCTCGCCCTCTACCGCCGTCACCGTGCCCTCGAGAAAGTTGGAGAGGCCAATAAAGTCGGCCACGAACTGGGAGCCGGGGCGCTCGTAGATCTCCTCCGGCGTGCCCACCTGCTCGATGCGGCCCTTGTTCATGATGGCCACCCGGTCGGAGAGGGCCAGGGCCTCCTCCTGGTCGTGGGTGACGTAGACGGCGGTGATGCCCAGGCGCACCTGGAGGTCTTTGATCTCGAAGCGCATCTCCTCCCGCAGCTTGGCGTCCAGGTTGGAGAGCGGCTCGTCCAGGAGCAGCACCGAGGGGCGATAGACCAGGGCCCGCGCCAGCCCGATGCGTTGCTGCTGGCCGCCAGAGAGCTGCCTGGGGAAGTGGCTGCCGTAGCCCTCCAGCCGCACCAGCTTCAAAGCCTCCACCACCTTCTCCCGCCGTTCGCTCTGCGAGAGGCCCCGAATGCGCAGGGGGAACTCCACGTTCTCGAAGGCGGTCATGTGCGGGAAGAGGGCGAAGTTCTGGAAGACCATGCCCAGGTTGCGTTTGTACGTGGGCAGGTCGGTGACATCCTGACCGTCAATGAAGATGCGCCCTTCATCCGGGTGGTTGTGCCCGGTGAGACAGCGCAGGGCCGTGGTCTTGCCGCAGCCGGATGGTCCCAGCAGGGTCATCAACTCCCCGCGCTTGATCTGCAAGGTGATGTGTTCGTTGGCCACGATATCACCGTAGCGCTTGGTGACATTGACGAACTCGATCATGTAGTCGGACATCTCTATACTCCCTTGAACCCGCCCACCAACTTCTCCGGCTGCAACTGCCGCTGGATCAGGAACAGGATGAACAGCGACGGGATGATCAGGATCACGGCCATGGCCGAACTCACCTCCCAGTAGCCCTCGCCCACGGCCAGGTAGGTGCGCACCGGCAGCGTCACTGTGTGCGGGCCGTAGGTCATCAGGGTCATGGTGAATTCGTTGTACGAAGTGGTAAACGTGAAGATAATGGACGACAGGATGCCGGGCAGGATGAGGGGCAGGATGACGTAGAAGAAGCCCTGGGCCGGGCTGGCCCCGCAGACGGCGCTGGCCTCCAGTACCCGCTCGTCCAGGCTTTCGAAGGTGGCGGAGAGCACCAGGATGGCATAGGGGGCGGCCAGGGCCACGTGAGCCAGGGCCACGCCCAGGAAGGTGTCCACCAGGTGTAGGCCGTAGAAGATCTTGGCCACGCCCAGGGCAAAGGTGATGGCCGGGATCATGCGCGGCAGCAGGATAAGCGCCGTGAGCAACTCCTTACCAGGGATGTGCCGCCGTCCTAGGGCCCAGCCTGTGGGCAGGGCAATGAGTGTGCTGATGACTACGGCGATCCCGGCGATGACCAGCGTGTTCTTCATGATCTCCGGGATATCGGCCACTTCGATGGCCCACTGGTACCAGTTCAGCGTCCACTCCTGGGGCAGCCAGCGCATGCCGTACCAGCCCTTTCCAAAGGAGTTAAAGAAGATGATCAGAAAGGGCGTGACCATGTACAGCAAAAAACCCAGCAGGAAGGAATAGACCAGCAGCGTCTTGGCGCTCAGGACGGAGCGGGCATATTGGCGGACAAGGGTCATGGCACACATCACGCGATGGGCCTCCTCAAGACGCGCATGTAAATCGTCAGGAAGGTAACCTGGGCCATGGCCATGACCACGGCCATGGCGCTGGCCGCCGACCACTCCAGGTAGAGTGTGGCCTGGGTGAAGATTTGCACGGAGAGGGGCCGGTAGTTGCCGCCGGTGACCAGGGGCACGCTGAAGGCCCCAAAGGCCATCATGAAGGTGAGCACCGAGCCGGCCAGCACGCCCGGCCGGATCAGGGGCAGGACAATGTGCCAGAGCACCCGCAGGCGGTTGGCCCCCGCCACCTCCGCCGCCTCCTCAATGCTGCGATCCAAGGCCTCCAGGCTGGCGAGAGTGGTCAGGCAGGTGTACGGGTAGAAGAGCCAGACGTAAAAGAGAATGAGGCCGGGGATGGTATAGTTGACGGCCACCGGCTCCTTTAGAAAAGGCAGGACGGTGAGCAGGAACAGATTGGCCCAGCCGCGCTTGCTCCAGAAGAGCAAAAGCCCCAGGGCGCTGATCAGGTGGGGCATCATCATGGGCAAGAGAATGGACAGTCGAAAGAGGCGGTTCCCCTTGGGCTTCTCCCGCAGCACCAGGGCCAGGGGCAAGCTGAGGAGCACAGAGAAAACCGTAGCCCCCACGGCCAGAGAGAAGGTCAGGCCCAGGACGTCCCGGAAGGCCGGGTCTCCCAGGAAGCGGGCATAGTGTGCCAGCGTCCACCCCACCTCCCGTCCCTCGGGCCGGAAGCTGAGGATTACGGTGAGGAGCATAGGATAAAAGAAAAGGCCAAAGAAACCGGCCAGGCCAGGGGAGAGCAGCACAAGCGTAATCAGGCCTTCACGCTGCTTATGCCAGAAACTGTTCATTCCATCCTCGTAGCGGGTAGACGGGTGAATTGGCAGACTGGTAGATGAGGGGTACCCATCTACCAGTCTACTTACCTGCCAATCTACCAGCTACTTCACCAACCGCTTGGGGCCTTCCTTCTGGATATAGTCGATGACCCCCTTGTTGGTCATGCGCACGCGGCCCTTCTCCATCTGGCTCCAGGGTGGGATGACGTCCCAGACCTCCTTGGGGATCTTGTCCCAGATCTCGGTGCCAGGGTACTGCCACATGGTGGTGACCATCTTGATCTGGATGTCGTCGCCCAACAGGTAGTTGATCAGCTTGTAGACCACCGGCTTGTACTCGGCCGGGATGTCCACCGGCACGGAGAGGTAGCCGTCGGCGCCTTCGGTGATGCCCTCGGCGAAGAAGCCGGCCTTGACCTCCGGCGGCATCGTCCCCTGACTGCGGGACCACAGCGAGAAGTCCATGGCGTAGATGCTGATCCAGGCGTCGCCAGCCTTGAACTGCTCGAAGAGGTTGGTGGGCTCGGCGGCAATGGGCCGGACGGCGTAGTTCTTGGTCAGGTCCTCCAACTTGGTCCAGGCATCGCCCCACTCCTTCGTGGCCATGACGTCGGTGATGGACTTGGTCATGTCCACGCCGAAGGCGTTCAGGAAGCCGTAGGGCAGGGCACGACCAGAGCTGGACTTGGCATCGGGCCGGATCCAGCCGACGTGACCCTTCCACTCGTTCCGCCGCTCGTACATCTCCTTCCAGGACTTGGGCGGGTTGGTGATCTTGACCGAGTTATAGATCATGGCGTACTGGCTCCTCCAGAAGAGGGCGCCCTTGCCGCCGATCTTCACGCCTTGGGCCGTGTCCAGGTAGTCCTGGCGGTTCTTGGCGATGTTGGGGATGTCCTTAGCCTTGTCCGGCGAGAGGGTCTCCAGCTTGATCCCCTGCTGCACCATGTCGGCGATGTCCTTAGGTTTGAGGAAGAGCACGTGGGCATCGCCCTTGCCGGGAGTCCAGGCCTTCATGCGCTGCATGGTCTCGGCGCCGCTGGAGACCACGTAGTCAATGTCCAGCCCGATGTCTTTCTTGACGGCGGGAAGGACGATGGTCTTGAAGAACCACTGGAAGTTGGCCCCGGAGTTGGTGTCCACGAAGGTGAGCCTGGTGGGGGCCGGCACAGGCGTGGGCGTGGGAGGCACCGGTGTGGCCGTGGGCCCCGCCGGCTTAGGCGTGGCGGTGGGCGGGACGGGCGTGGGCCCGCAGGCGGCGCCCAGGGACGCCAACAGGGTCACGGTCAGGAGGAACGCAAGCACTCGGTAGACTTTCATCGTCTAACTCCTTTCCAGGTTTGGCCCGCTATCGCGGGCAATCTGCCCCTGCATCCATCAGGGGAAACACGTTACCACGCATCTATCCGCTTGACCACCCCCTCTTACTTATGTACCAACGAGGGCACCTGGAGACTGCCGTTGCATCCATTGTACGCGTTTGCTGTCTGCCCGTCAAGCTACTTGCCAGCCCCCGCACACGGGTGCCT
>DYIS01000163.1:4120-6165 GCA_020723545.1 Ktedonobacter racemifer | reverse complement strand
ATGCCCCGAGTTTACCATAGCCCGACCCAATTTTGAAATAGCTTATAGTAAAGAAGCCCACACAGAGACACAATCGCCATTGCCCCCACGCGTTTAGACAAACCATTCGGATTTCTGCTATAATTGCTTCCCTGGCGGCGGTACATCGCCAGCCGCCGATGCCATCGCTTTCCCTCGATCTGACGCCACCCACCAAACGACCGAGAAGGCAGGATCAACCCATCGCTACGACGATTGATATCGCGGGTAGAGAAGCCAGGAGCATCCAAAGCCGGGTCCTGGAGCTGGCCATCCCCGCGGTGGTGGAGCAGCTCCTCAATATGGCCGTGGGCCTGGTGGACACCTGGCTGGTGGGGCACCTTGGGGCCCCCTCGGTAGCTGCCGTGGGGCTTTCTAACCAGGCTGTGATGCTGGTCACCGCGTTCATCAGCGCGGTAGCCACGGGGAGCACGGCTTTGGTAGCCCGCCACGTGGGCGCCCGAGAGCCCAGGCTGGCCAATCGCATCATGCAGCAATCATTCCTGCTGGCCGGTAGCATCGGCGCATTCTTCACGCTGCTCTGCCTTGCCCTGGCCGAGCCGACAATGCGCCTGCTGCAGGCCCAGGGGGAGGTCATCCCCTTGGGCGCCACGTATCTGCAAATTGTGGCCGTCTCTTTCCTGCTCACCGCCTTCATGTTCATCGGCAATGCCAGTTTAAGAGGCGCCGGTGACACCAGGACGCCCATGCAGGTGATGCTCTTGATCAACGGCGTGAACATCGTCGTGGCCTACACTTTCATCTACGGCTTCGGGCCCATCCCCGCCATGGGCGTGGCGGGCTCGGCCATCGGCGCAGCCTCCGCAAGGGCACTAGGAGGCCTGATCATCGTCGCTCTGCTCTTAAGAGGCCGGTCGGGGTTACGGCTCAACCTGCGGGACTTCTCACTCGATTGGGCCCAGATCAAACGGATCTTGAACATCGGCCTGCCCGCCGGCGGAGAGATGATGTTCATGCGGTTCGGCCAGACCGCTTTTGCCATGGTGGTGGCCGGGCTGGGCACCGCCTCTTTCGCCGCCCACCAACTGGCGTTGCAAAGCGAATCCATTTCCTTCATGCCCGGGTTCGGCTTCGCCGTGGCCGCCACCACCCTGGTGGGCCAGGAGCTGGGGGCCAAGAATCCTCGCCGGGCCCAGGAGAGAGGCTACGCGGCCTTGCGGCTGGCCATCGTCGTCATGTCCGCGATGGGCCTGGTTTTCTTCGTCTTTGCCCCCCAGTTCCTCGGCTTCTTCATTGACGACCCGGAGGTGATCGGCCTGGGGGTCACCCCTCTGAGGATGGTGGCCGTCTTCCAGGTGCCGCTGGCGGCCGCCATGGTGCTATCCGGTGGCCTGCGGGGCGCCGGCGATACCCGGTGGACCATGCTGATCACGGCGGCCGGCCTGTGGCTCCTACGAGTGCCCCTGAGCATGATCCTCACCAGCGTCCTGGGGCTGGGGCTGGTGGGGGCGTGGATGGCCATGGGAGTGGACCTCGTCGCCCGGGGCTCCGCTGCCTACTGGCGCTTCAACAACGGGGGCTGGACCAAGCTGAAGGTCTAACGCCACCATTAGGGTGGACGGCGGCACGGTGAAGGGGCTACAGATCTGTTCGTCCTCTTCCCAACAGTTTCAGCCGGGGCAAGTTAGGAGGTCTCAAATGAAATGCCCCCGATGTGGTATAATAAAATCAAAGAGACATGGTCAAACGAGATGATTAGCCAGCAAGGGGGGAGCTGAATATGAGCAGGCGAGAGGAGCTTGAGGCAGAGTTGGAGCGTGCCCGGGCGGATCTGGAGAAGAGCCGCCGGGCCTTGGCCGAGCAAACCGCGGCCATAAAGGAGCTGGTGGGCCGGCGTAAAAGCCTGGCCTTGGCCGCCGTCCAGGGGGAGGCGGAGGCAAAGGCCCAGGTCAAGAGGATCCAACGCGAGATCAGGGAAGGAGAGCTACAAAAAGATCTTCTCAGCGAAGCGACTATAGCGCTGAGGGAGAGGATCGGTGACCTGGAAAGGCAGGCAATGGAGGCCG
>DYIS01000163.1:0-4110 GCA_020723545.1 Ktedonobacter racemifer | reverse complement strand
CGAGCTGGAGGAGTTGCTGGCAGGCCAGGGGGAGGTGGAGGCGCGCTTGTTGGCCTGCCGGGAGAAGGTAGCTCAGCAGCGGAAGGCCCTGGCCCAGGCCGAGGCGGAATATAGAGACGCGGAAAGGGCCCTCTGGTCCATCGGCATCAAAGCCACCCAGTTGAGGAAACGCCTCCAGGTCCTTCAGAAAAAGGCCCAGGTCGCCTCCCAGGCCCCGGCTAGGGCGGAGCACGCCTCTACTTGAATAGAGGCAAATCCCGACGGTATCGTGGGATGAAGCCCCCGTAAATTGGGGTATCCATGGAGCGCCCGGCCCATAGGCCTTAGATCGCTCAGACCCTCCCTTTCGCCTGGGAGTCCCTGTCACCGTTGGCACCCGGCGAACCCAAGCGCCTGGAAGCGGCGTATGTCGAAAATACCACCGAAAGGGCCAACCTGCCCGTCCTCTTACTCACCCTCTGGAAAACCCACGACTTCTTCATAATTTCTTCACATCCTGGTGCTAGGCTTGACTGACAAGACCTCCCTGATATAATCTGATCGAGGGCTCCATGACTAGCCGTCGCAAGATCATGGTCGTCGACGACGAGAAGAAAATAGTACAGCTAGTGAAAGCCTACCTGGAACGGGATGGCTACAGGGTCCTGGCCGCTTACGACGGCCAGGAGGCCTTGAATCTGGCCCAGCGGGAAAAGCCCGACCTGGTGGTCTTGGACCTGATGTTGCCCGGGTTATCGGGTTTGGACGTCTGTCGCTCCTTGCGGCAGGAATCCGATGTGCCCATCATAATGTTGACCGCCCGGGCCGAGGAGACGGACAAGCTGGTGGGCCTGGATCTGGGGGCCGATGACTACGTCACCAAGCCCTTCAGCCCCAGAGAGTTGGTGGCCCGGGTCCGGGCGGTGCTCCGCCGCACCGAGCCGACGCCGATGGTGGAACGCGTGGCCCGGGGCGACATTACGGTTGACCTGGTGCGCCACGAGGCTTGGGTGAGGGGCAACCTGATACCTCTCACCCCCACTGAGTTCGAGCTCTTAGCCACCCTGATCCAGAGCCCTGGGAGGGTGTTCACCCGTTTACAATTGCTGGACAAGGTGCTGGGCCTGGAGTACGAAGGCTACGAACGGACCATCGACGCCCACGTGAAGAACCTGCGCCAGAAGATCGAGGCCGACCCCAGAAATCCCCGGTACGTGGTCACTGTCTACGGCGTAGGATACAAGTTTCAAGAGACCAAACCATGAACAGCCTTTGGACCAAACTATTAGCGGCATTCATGTTGGTGGCCTTCGTCTCGGTGGGGACCGTGGCCCTGTTGGCCTTTCGTACCACGGAAAGGGAGTTCGGCTACTATATGCAGCGTGGCGGCCAGATGAGGGCCCAGCAATGGCGCGACACGTTCGAGGACTACTATTCCCACAACAAGTCCTGGGCCGGCGTCGAGTCGGTGTTCAGATCCCTCCGGCCCCCCTTCTCCCCAGGTGGGATGATGGGCATGATGGGGATGATGGGCAACCAGGTGATCCTGGTGAACACCCAGGGCGAGGTGATGGCCGACTCCGCCAACACCATGGTGGGCAAGCGCCTGCCGAAGGCCGCGCTGAGCTCGGGGGTGCCCGTGACGGTGGGCGGCCGGCAGGTGGGCACCATCGTGGTAGACCCCGGGATGATGGAGCCCCTGCGGGCCGATTCCCTGGAGCAAGACTACCTGAAGTCCATCAGCCGGTCCCTCCTCCTGGCCGGGGCCCTGGGTGGCCTCATCGCCCTGGCCCTGAGCCTGATCATCGCCTACCGGGTCACCTCGCCGGTGCGGGCCATGACCAAGGCCGTGCACCAGATATCCGGCGGCAACCTGCAACAAAGGGTCCAGGTAAGTGCCCAGGACGAGATCGGCGAGCTGGCCGCCGCTTTTAATACCATGGCCGCGAACCTGGCCCGCACCGAGCAATTACGCCGAAACCTCGTCGCCGATGTGGCCCATGAGCTTCGCACACCCCTGGCAGTGCTCCAGGGCAACCTGGAGGCCTTGATGGATGGGGTGGTGGAGCCCACGCCTCAGGTCCTGGCCTCGCTGCACGAGGAGACACTTTTATTGTCCCGACTGGTGGCCGACCTGCAGGAGCTTTCCCTGGCCGAGGCAGGCCAGCTACAACTGGAGCTACAGCCCACAGACCTGAGAGGGCTGGTGGAAAAGACCGTCCAGACCATTCAACCTCAGGCCAGCGAGAAACAGGTGGGCCTGAGAGTTGAGCCGGCAGAAGGGCTACCCCCGGTCAAGGTTGACCCGGACCGCATCGCCCAGGTGCTCTACAACCTGATCAGTAACGCCATCCGTTACTCGCCACCTGGAAGCGTAGTCAGCGTCAGTGCCCAGTTGGCGGCCCAGGAGGCACCACCATTCCAAAGCAGCGGTCCCAGTCTACCCGCGTTGCGGCGCAGGAGAAAGCCCCAGACCCAGGCCGCCCGGTTCGTTAAGGTCACCGTGCGGGACCAGGGCAGCGCCCCGGCGGACCTGCCCTGCGTTTTCGAGCGCTTCTATCAGGCCGATAGGTCACGCACCCGCAATAGCGGCGGAGCGGGCATCGGCCTGGCCATCGTGAAGCAACTGGTGGAGGCCCATAAAGGAAGGGTCGGCGTGGAGAGCGAGGTGGGCCGCGGGAGCAGCTTCTGGTTTACCATCCCGGTGGGGGATTGAGCGGATCAGAGAGCCATCCAAGAAGCCCTGGGCAACCCAGGCCCGGCCAGGCTACCGGTAGCCGGTTCTAGTTGCGGGGTCGCTCTTCTTCGGTGGGCAGAGAGGTGGCGTCCAGGGAGCTCGCCGGGGCGTACCGGGTCCACAAACGTATGGTCTGGTGCAGCCTTTGCAGCTTATCGTTGTCTAGCTGAGGGCCATGGCCCAGACACTGCCGGATCTGGCAGTCCAGGATCGTCAAGCCCACCTGATCCAGGCTGGAGCGCGCCGCCATAAGCTGCGTGATGATCTCCTCGCACTGGCGGCCTTCTTCCAGCATGCGCTGGAGGCCCTTGACCTGGCCCTCGATCTTACGCAATCGGAGCAAAAGGCCCTCTTCCTCTTTGGCGTAGCTCTCGTCTTTCATTGTGGTACATCCAGGTTTAGCTCGAAAATCTCAGCAAATCGAACTCAAAAGTGGTTGACAAAAGATAAGCCGTGTGCTAAACTCCGCACTGGATACCCCCCTACGGTATAGTTGAGAGCATACCATCGCCGCCCATTTTTGTCAAGGCCAAGCTGGGGGACAACTGTCTTTCAAACTCTCAGGATAAGTCTTGACTTCACTGAAAAAAGGTCGCCCAGCCGTTTTCTTACCGCGGAGAACGCAGAGAAAATAAAAGGAAAATCTCGGCGCGCTCTGCGTGCTCTGCGGTTAAAGTCTTGTTTTTCAGCGGAGTCAGTCTTGAACCGGTGTCAGAATGGGGCAGAGAGCGCTGCCTGCGCCTTCGCGCTGGGGCTGCTCCCTGTCTCAAATTGCCTCCCTTCAGCCTGTGCCCCGCAGCATTAGGGCTTTTATCTGGCGGGTGCCTTACAAAACAAAAGGAGTAGTACATGAAACCGGTGGATATCACCAGCGCGACCTTCGAGGAGATGGTATTAAAGGCCCCCATCCCCGTATTCGTGGACTTCTGGGCCCCCTGGTGTGGGCCCTGCAAGATGGTGGCGCCAATAGTAGAAGAACTAGCCAACGAGTACGAGGGCCGGGTTCGCTTCGTGAAGGTCAACACCGACGAGCACGGCGACGTGGCCGCCAGGTACGGCATCCGGGGCATCCCCACCTTGATGCTATTCAACGCCGGGCTTGAGGCCGCCCGCTGGGTGGGTTACAGGTCCAAGGCCGACTTCAAGCAGAAGCTGGACGAATTGGTGGCGAAGCCTGCTTGATTACAAAGCCTTCCTCACATTGACCATGTAAGTAGCCGGCAGACTGGAGCCCGGTCTTTTTATTGGCGCGCGGAGCCACTAACATGACATACAAAGCCTCCGCCCTCAGAAAGAAACCAGTTTCTACTTTCGACCTTTCTCGCAAACCAGAAGACGAGCTAGTACTACAACCTCACTTGGCAAAATGAGCGGTTTGTGCGATACTTGCTGTC
>DYIS01000162.1 GCA_020723545.1 Ktedonobacter racemifer | reverse complement strand
GGTGATCTGGCGTTTAAAACCTTGCCAGAGGCGGTGCGGGTGGCCATGGGGCCCTCCTGGGGGCTGAAAACCGGGAGAGCAGCCTGCCATCCCTCCGGCAGCGTGCCGGCCATGGCCCTTTGCCATTCAGCGGCGAGCTCAGGGTATTCCCGGGCATAGGCCTGGAAACGGGTTTCCCACCCCTCCTCCCAGGCGCGGCCCCGGCCCAGGGCCTCTCGGAAGTGGGCCAGGGCCTGGTCAGGTATGTAGAACGCCGGCTCCAGGGGCCAGCCCAGGGCCTGTTTGGTGAGCCTCACTTCTTCCTGGCCTAATGGCGCACCGTGGGCCTCGGCGGAGTCCTGCTTGTGGGGGCTGCCGAAGCCCAAGTGGGTGCGAGCGATGATCATGGATGGGCGGTGGGCCTCCATTTGGGCGGCCCGGAGGGCAGCAGTCACCGCCGCCAGGTCATTGCCGTCAGACAGTCGTTGGACGTGCCAGCCGTAGGCCAGAAAGCGCCGGGCCACGTCCTCAGTGTAGGCCAGGTCGGTGGAGCCCTCGATGGAGATGCGGTTGTCGTCGTAGAGATAGATGAGCTTGCCCAGGCCCAGATGCCCGGCCAGGGAGGCGGCCTCGGAGGACACGCCTTCCATCAGGTCACCGTCGCTGACGATGGCATAGGTGAAGTGATCCACAATGGTGTGGCCGGGGCGGTTGAAATGGTGTGCCAGGAAGCGCTCGGCCAGGGCCATGCCCACCCCATTGGCGAAGCCCTGACCCAGAGGGCCGGTGGTGGTCTCCACGCCGGGGGCCAGGCCGCGTTCTGGGTGGCCAGGTGTTCGGCTGCCCCACTGGCGGAAGCTCTTGAGCTCGTCCAGGTCCAGCGCGTACCCGGTCAGATGCAAGAGGCTATAAAGCAGCATGGAGCCGTGCCCGGCGGAGAGGACAAAGCGGTCTCGGTCGGGCCAGGCAGGGTTAGCCGGGTTGTGCTTCAGGAACCGCGTCCACAGGACGTAGGCCATGGCGGCAGCGCCCATGGGCATCCCCGGGTGGCCCGAGTTCGCCTTCTGCACTGCGTCCATGGCCAGGGTTCGGATGGTGTTGATGCACAGTTGCTCTAATGTATCTTGCTTGGCGTTCATCTTCCCCCCGTTGGCTCGTGTCGAAAAATGCTCACCGGCCGGTCACCATTCCTTTGGGGGCAGTAGCTTCTTTACTAGTTAAAGAAGTGGGCGTTGGCTCGCCTGTTTGTACTGCCTGGAGAGGGCCACCTGTTGAGCGTACTGGTCCAGTTGGCGAGCCCTTTCCTCCTGGGTCCAGTTCAGGTAGTCCCCCATGGCCGCCGCCACCTCCTCGGCCAGGCCCAAACCCTGGCCCTGGTCCTCCAGGAAGAGGCGGGTGCGGCGCATGAGAAAGTCGGAGATGGAGAGTGCCATCTCGTGCTTCACGGCATGTGGCAGCTCGGCCTTCAGGTAAGGCAGGCCGGGGGCCAATGGCTCCGCCAGCCGCCGATCCTGGCCCAACAGCTTCAAGACCTGGCCGTAGTTAGCGCCGTAGGCAGACAAGAGGTGTTCCCCCACCTCCTCGTCCAGACCCAGCTCTCGGCAAGCGGCGTCGGCCTCCCGGGCAATGCGGGCGTGGAGGCCGGAGCGAGCCCCGCCCTCCAGCGGATGGCGGTCGGTCTCGCACCCCCGGGCCGCGGTCACCCCAAACTCTCGCTCCAGGCAGCGCTGGGCCACGTCCACGGTTTGTTTGGCCATGACCCGATAGGTGGTGAGCTTGCCGCCCATGATGGAGAGGAGGCCCGAGGGGCTCTCGATGATGCTGTGCTCCCGAGAGACCTTGTAGGAGGAGACCACGCCCTCGGCCACCAGGGGCCGGAGGCCAGCATAAGCGCTGACGATGTCGTTCTCCTCCAGGCGCAAATGCCGGAAGGCCCGGTTGAAAGCCTCCAGGATGTAGGCGATGTCGCTGGCCTCCACTGCCACCCGGTCGAGGCTTCTCGAATAGTCGGTGTCGGTGGTGCCAATGATGGCGAAGTGCCCCCAGGGGATCAGGAACATCAGCCGGCGGTCTTGGGCGGCAGTGAAGCTCACCGCGTTGCGGTTGCCCACCTTATCTCGGCGGACCAGGACGTGCACGCCCTTAGTGGGACGCAGCCTGGGATTCCCCCGAGGGTCGTCCATACGCAGGATCGTGTCACCCCAGGGGCCGGTGGCATTGATGGTAACTCGGGCCCGAACCGGAAACTCCTCGCCGCCGATGGCGTCCCGTACCAGGGCGCCAGTCACCTTGTCAGCGAGTTTTACCAGTTCCAGGACCTCCACGTGGTTGGCCACAGCGGCTCCATAGCGGGCTGCCGACTGGGCGGTGGCCAGGGTCAGACGGGCGTCGTCCACGGCACAGTCGTAGAAGCGGGCCCCGCCCACCAGGTCTTGCCGGTCTATGGCCGGCTCCAGTTGGGCCAAGTCCCTGGGCCGGAGCATGCGGTGCATCTTGATGTTGCGGAAGGCGGCCAGGAGGTCATAGAGCCACATGCCCGCTTGGATCTTCAGGAAGCTGCGGGGGCCGCCGCGGTACACCGGGAAGATGAAAGCCAGGGGCTTCACCAGGTGCGGGGCCAATCGCCGCAGCCGGCGTCGCTCGGCGGAGGCCTCGAACACCAGGCGGAACTCGAAGTTCTCCAGGTAGCGCAAGCCACCGTGGATCAGCCTGGAGGACTTGCTGGAAGTGCCGCTGGCGAAGTCCTCCTTTTCCACCAGGGCGGTGGAGAAGCCACGCATGGCGGCGTCCCGGGCGATGCCGCAGCCAGTGACGCCGCCCCCGATGACCAGTATGTCGAAGGTCTCCTCTTTGAGCCGCTCGATATTCCGTTGGCGGGCCCGGGCCGAGAATTCCAGCCCCTGGGCGATGCCTGGCATCCTCCGGTCCAAGGTCGCACCTCCCCACGACGCCCCCACGCGTTTCGGTGAAGGGCGATCTTCATCTCCATGTCATTACTCTATATAGCACAACTCTGCCAAGATGTAAATCGCCATGTAAAGCCTGGGCGCTCTGTGGCCTCAGTCCAGGAACGCCGCCACGGTGGAGCCGCGGGTGACGCCCCAAAGAGAGGCCACGGGCTCGCACTTGATAGTGAACAAGGAGAAGACTTTCCCCGGCACCTCTCGACGATACTCCGAGAAGACATAGTAGTTGGCCTGGCCCTTGGTGAGCACCAGGTCGGCCCGGGCTAGCGCCTGATGGAGTTCCGGCGACATCTCCGCGAACGAGACGCCCAGGGTGTCGGGCCCGGCCAGGATAAGTGCATCGGCGGCCCGGTGCAGGCCCACGGCCACGGCGTCGGCCATGGTGGCATCGCTGGTGATGGGGCCGCCCCGGGCCGCCGCCACCACGCGGCAGCCATGGCGGCGCATTTCCTCTATGAGCAGGCCGTCCAGGGCCACCTCACCCACGTTATCCAGGATGTAGAGCACCTGAGGGCCGGCAGAGATAGCCTGGTAGAGGGCGGCGATCTGATCAACCGTGACCCCGCGCTGGAGGTAACCAGACAGGTAGGCATGGGTGCCAGAGGGGTCGAAGGCGTAGCCCGTGCCCACTGTGCGGGAATCCAGGCTGTTAGCAGCCAGGGCCCAGGTAGCCAGGTGACGGAAGCGGCTTTCTTTACTAGTAAAGAAAGCCGCTTCCTGGGCCGCGCCAGCGGCGATGGCCACGCCGATCTCGTTGGCCTGCCATCGCTGCTGGCTGAAGGGCTCCGCCAGGCCGGTGACGCGCTTCAGGATGCGGTGGACAGCGGTGATATGGTACGAAGGCGGCTCGCTATAGCCAAAGTGCTCGGCCAGGTACGCGGCGCTCTGGCGAGCCACCTCCAGGGCGGTAGCGCCATCGGTCACTTGCTGGGCGGCGGCAAAGACATCGCCCAGGATGCAGGTGAGACAGAGGGGGACGGTGTGCACGGCTGGTTACTTCTCCTGCCCGAGGTTGACGCCTTCCATGAAGGGCCTTGGCCCGGCCAGAAGCACCAGGAGGCTGGCCCGCGTCAGGGCGCTTCGCATGACTCTCATCGGTTGTCTTCTTCTGTAGGTATTTGGGCTGGGGCAATCATGCCCGGGTGTGGTCCTGGGCCACCTGGTCTACGCTTATTCGCTTCATCTAAAGGGCATCACTTCCTGCCGTCCACGTTGTTCCTACGAGGCCACGATGAGAGTCACGCCGTGCTTCCCCAACTCCTGGCGGAACTCATCGACAACCTCACTGTCCATCACCAGAAAGTGCATGCAGTCAATGGGCGCGGTGAGGAAGGCGGCTACCATGCCCAGGGCCTGCCGCAGGGCGGCCACGACGACCATGCCCTGGGCTCCCAGTGTCTCGCGGATGTGGCTTTGCCGTTCGGCAGGGATGGGGTCAGAAGCCACACTGGGCCCCGCAAGAGTAGGAAAAAGTGCCATAAGAATTATAGCAGGGCTGGCTTTGATTGGAAAGGCATTTTTTGGTATATTTTGAACGACGATGGACGGAATTGTTCAAACCCCGGTCCTTGCAACGTACCGGCAAAAAGCCAAAAGCTAGGAGTTGCGCCGGAGGCAAAGGAATGCTAGAATTCCCAAGTAGGTCAATTTTCTTTACTAGTTAAAGACTATGGTCTTCGATCACTTCGATGATGGGCTTGGCCCGCACTGGAGCCCTTTTCTCGCGGGAGTCGGGCGGCTGGAGCCAGGCGAGTCCCTGGTGCGCCTGGTGGTGGATGGCGCCACGGAACGGCGCTACTCAGATGCCCAGATAGATGATTACCAGGGGCTAAGCCGCCGTCGGTTCCCGTGGCGCCCACCTCTGCGGCTGAGCGCCCGCGGGCGGGCCTCCCACCCGGCGGCGGGCTACCAGGGGGCCCATCAGGAACAGTCCCACTTGATGGGGACGGCTGGGTTTGGGTTCTGGAACAACCCGTTCATCCCTTCCGGCGGGGTGCCCACGCTGCCGGAGTCGGCCTGGTTTTTCTACGCCTCGCCGCCCTCCAACATGGCCTTGGTGCCCGGTGTCCCCGGCCACGGCTGGAAGGCGGCTGTGGTGCATGCCGCCCGGCCTGGGGCGTTAGCCCTGGGGCCGCTGGTGGTCGCGGCGATGCTCTGGGGACGCCTGCGCCGGGCACCGGGGTTGGCTGCCAGCCTGCTTCAGCGTCTTACCGGCGCCCAGGAGGCGGTGCTGGACCCGGACCAGGCGGACCTGGCCTCCTGGCACACCTACGAGATTGACTGGCTGCCCCGGGAGGCCCTCTTCCGGGTGGACGGTGCCCAGGTGCTGCGAGCGCCCTCGCCCCCCAGGGGGCCCTTGGGCTTCGTGGCCTGGGTGGACAATCAGTACACAGTGGTCACACCCTGGGGCGCCCTGCGCTTCGGCCTTTTGGCCGTGCCCGGCCGGCAGTGGTTGGAGTTAGACTGGGTATCCATCCAACCGATCGGTTGTTAGGCCGAGCCGCCATGGGTACATCGGCCCCGAAATCGACTCCCTTTATTCGCTATTGACCGATGCGCGGCCTTGACTCTAGCCCGACCCCCGGTATACTCGCTGGGCCCAAGGAGGACCAGTTGCACGAACTACCGGTAACCGAAAACATCCTCGCCATCGCCCTGGAGGAGGCGGCCAGGGTTCACGCCAGGAAGGTGACGGCCATCAACCTGGTTGTTGGAGACATGGCCAGCATTGTAGACGACTCGGTCCAGTTCTACTTCGATTTCCTGAGCAAGGATACCCCGGCGGCTGGCGCAGCCCTGAACTTCCGCCGGGTGCCGCCGCAGCTCCGCTGCGAGGAGTGCGACGAGCACTTCGACTTCAGGATGGAAGAACTCGAACAAAGTCTGGCCTGCCCCCATTGCGGCGGGTCACGGCTGGAGATGGTGAGCGGCACTGAATTCTATGTCGAGAGCATCGATGTCGATGAGTAGTCATCGCCATGACGGAGGTCACCGGGATGCGAGTCCAGGTAGTGCGGGAGATACTCAGCGCCAACGACCAGATCGCCCAGGCCAATCAGAGACTCCTGGATGAAAAAGGGATCCTGGCGGTAAACCTCATGGCCTCGCCAGGGGCGGGCAAGACCAGTCTAATCCTGGCCACCATCGCGGCCACCCGGGGGCGGGCCCGTTTGGGCGTCATCGAGGGTGACCTGGCTTCCCGCATCGATGCTGACCGGGTGGCCCAGGAAAAGGTCC
>DYIS01000161.1:5867-6217 GCA_020723545.1 Ktedonobacter racemifer | reverse complement strand
CTGCCGGCGATCCTCCGCCGGGAACTCCGGCCCCACGGCGGCCACGAAGCCCAGGGCATGGGTCCAGAGGCGCATGCCGGCGATGGCATGGGTACCGCCGCCTCCCAGGATGCCCATGTGCGAGGAACCGTCGGGAAAGACGATGTCATCAATGATGATGTTACCGATGCTGACGTAGGAAACCTTTACGCGTGCATTCGTGTCCATTCGTGGATGATTTACTGCAAGCGTCTTTGAACTCGGAAAGGCCGAGGCTAGACAGGAGCTCGTCAGAGAAGCAATCGGCACCACACCGACTGCCAGTGACCCCCCGGGGTATCCTCCACATTGAACTTCACCTGTTGCCCCTT
>DYIS01000161.1:5303-5857 GCA_020723545.1 Ktedonobacter racemifer | reverse complement strand
GGGCGATGATCCCCACCTCCCCCAGCTTGCTGCGATGGACGAAGATCTCCTCACCGCTCGGCCGGGCGATGAGGCCATAGCCATCCTGATGCCATTATCTTAGCGGATATGGCCTTGCAGGTCAATCTCTAAACGTTGCCGGTTTTGGTTGCTTTTTCTTGTCGGGTGCTTATAATCCTTCCTGGCTAGATCGATCCACCTGCTGGAGACCTCAAAGTTGCACCACCCATCTGAACGCTTGGGCCTTCCCTTTTTCCGAAAGACTTTTACCTGGCTGGCCGCCGCGCTGGTGGTGGCTCTTGCTCTCAATGTGGCTGGCCTGGCCGGATGCGGCGAGTCGCCCACTGCCACCCCGTTTCCGCCCCCGTCTACCAAGACGCCGCTCCCAACCTTCCCGCCATTCACTCCTACTTCGGAGCCGCCCACGCCTACTGCCACTCAAGCGCCCACGGTTACTCCTGAGCCCACGACCACGCCAGCCCTCACCGCCACACCCCGGCCGCCGACACCGACGCCGCTCCCCACTGTCCCAACATCTACACTATACTACGGGT
>DYIS01000161.1:0-5293 GCA_020723545.1 Ktedonobacter racemifer | reverse complement strand
TTGGCTCCAAAGAACTCCGCAGATCGGGGTCCATCAGGGCCAGCGAATGCACCATTATCCTCATCTTCATCCCCGCGCAGTTCGAAACAGGCCCGAAGATCCGCGATAACGTAGTCTTGTGCCTCGTGATAGAGACACTAGCCAATAATTGCATTACGGCAAAAGTGACACGTGGGGCAGGCTCGAAAGCCTGCCAGCAGCCCGGAAGGGCTGCTCCATGTGTGACTTTTGCCCCAATGGCAATAATCTATCGAAGTAGATAAGCCTGCCGCCACGCTTCCCTTTGGGCCACGAGGGTCAGAACGGCCAGGGCCTTGGCCAGGTCTGTGAGGTCTGTTATATGGGCCCTGGGGACGTCGGCAAAGTGGGAGTAGGTGCCAGGGAAGCCCATCAACACTACATTGGGGGTGTGCATCATGGCCGCCACGCAGTCGCTGCGGCTGACGTAGCCAGCATTCTCCTTAAGATGGATGCCTTTGGTCGCCAGGAAACTAGCCAGTTCCCGCTGGAAAGCCAACAGTTGGAGAGGGGTCACGGCCCCTTTGCCCTCGCTAGCTAGACCGGCGAAGAGGGCGCCCCGGCCCGGGGGAGCAACATCCACCTGTTCCTCTGATGTATCCTGCTCGTGGAGGTCCGTGATGGAGACGAGGTCAGGCAAACACTCCCTGGGGACCCGATGGAAAAGCCGGGAACTGCCCTTGGCAAAAGCGAGATTGCCAACGCCCACCACGCCCTCTTCTTCGTCGGTCAGGACGATCAGGGCCTCGGTTTTGTAATGGGAGAGCACGAGGGCACTCAGGAGGAGAGCTGCACAACCGAAAGCGTCATCTATATAGCCATAGACAAGGCCGCTTTGCCTGTCCCACCGGGCCTCATTAAAATGGACAACCCGGGTCAACAGGGGAAGGTCGCGGGCGTCTGTCTCGAAGAAGAGTTCCTTGCCTGCTGCCGTCACGATGATGGAGCCACGGGTGACCTCTTTCATTTCCCCATCCTGTCTGGAATAGGCCAAGGCCACCCCCTCCCAGGAACCTTCCGGCTTGCGGGGCTCGCAGAGGGGGGTCAAACGATAGCCATGCCCCGTTCGCTCTCGGGTCAGATAGCTGATGATGTCCAGGTGGGCCATCAGCCAGATGGGTTTACAGGGCTCATTGCCCAGTTCGATGGCTACATTGCCTGTGTTCAGATAATTAGGGTGGAACTTCAGGTCACCGAAATGGGCCCGATTCTCACGGAGCATGGCCTGGATGACCTTCCCTCGGGTATATCGGGCGGTAAGCGAGGGCGCATAGGTATCGGCCAGCCGCTTGAACCAATGAAAAGCCCCTTCGGGAGTGATCAGATCGTGTAATCTCTCGAAGAGTTCAGGATAGCTGTCCAACTCTTCGACAATGGAGATTTCCTCTCTCATGCTGTTCACCACTTTTCAGAAGACCAGCCTGGCTGTTGTTTCGGCAACTCCTGGAGGGCTTTTGTCTGTGCCGAGGCGAGGAAGGAGAACAGAATGAACAAGATAGGGCCTGTCAATACAGCGCTGAGAACGGTCACCCCGGCAAGAAGCAGGTTGAGAACAAAGGTGAACCCCGGATGAGCCAGGCTGAGGATCAAAGCGTTCCGAAAGATGAGGGTCACCCGGCTGTCTTGTTGCTCGATCAAAAGCGGAAAGAGATAGAGTTGCATCTCCAGCCCCAAGAGAAGAAACTAGTAGTCCACCACAGAGGTTATGATGGGTACAGCTGTTTGAGTTTAATCCGGGCATCGTTGGTGGTAAGGTGAGTTTCTGGAGGAGGTGCTGCGGTAGGCGGGTAGTCCAAAGTCCAAGGGCGGTGTGGGCGGGGGAGCAGGCGAGCGGAGATACGGGGGTGGGGGAGATCAGTATACCTCAACTCATGGGTACCGATGTCAGCCAGCACGATCATGTCTTGGCCGCCAGCAGGGTCGGGTTCGAAGGCAAAGACAATGCGGCAATCGTATTCCACCCAGCAGGCCCAAGCCCCCGCCAAGTGCCCTCGCAACTTGTGGGTCTTCAGAGGCGGGGCAAATGGGTCTTCAGCCAGGTCTTCTATAACTTTCAGAATACGCTCCTGCAACTGAGGATTCTTCCGGGTGTAACGCTTGAACGCGCTCCGAAAGCTGGTATCCCAGGCAACCTTTCTCATGGTTCGCCCAAGAGGTCACGTTGCAGGTCTTCCACGCTGCCAACCTGTGCGCGACCTTCTCGCACGGCCTGGAGGGTTTCCCTGACGTTTTGAGCAATCGCTGTCCTTCTTCGCTCAATCAGACGGCGACGGATCAATTCAATCAGCGTCTCCTGATCCTCTGCTGACAGCAACTCGACGATATCAATCACTTGCTGAAACGAGATAGTTTGACTCATGTTTTGCACCTCCGCAAGATTGGCTAGGCGTATTTTATGCCGAACATCCGGTCTTGTCAATCCATCTGTGTGAGGTGACTGTTCACGGATTGGTGGACATTTCGTTCAAAGTCATGGTGGGGCGTCAGACAACCCCCACCACGATTCCTGTTACGCCGCCAAAAGGCTACTGAAACACTGTGTCCCTTGGTGCTCTGCCAGGTAGGCGGTCAGCATCGGTAGGCAACGCAGGCTCACTTCACTCTTGTAGCCACGCATGGTGCGGTATCGCTCCTTGATGTTCAAGCTAATGGCCCGCTCGCTCACATTATTGGTCGCCGGCACCAGCCGTTGTCCATCCGTGTCCCGGTAGTGCTCGGTCAGGGACAAACGAGGCCAATCCTCCGCCACGTCAAGCGTGAGTAACCGGAGACGATACCACGGTGTCGCCTTCCTCCCCTTGGGCGGTGGCCCCGCTCCCTGATAGCGATGCCGCAGCTGTTCCAATAGCCGACCACTACCCGGCGCGCGGGCCAGTATGGTCTCTTCCAAGGTTGCGATGTCGTCCAGCGCCTGCTCAACGCTAACCCCACATGGTCCCGTCTGATCACTGGGAAGAGCCTCCAGTTGACAGGCTATCTCGTCGAGTAGCTGCAAGCTGTTGGGCACGACATGCCGTTGGCAAATCTGATGCGCTAGCCCGGCGGCATCGGCGGCCAACTTGAACGCGTCGGCGTCATCGCTGGTCAAAACCGCGCACCCCGTCAGTTCTGCAAGCTGGCACACGTAGCCTGCAATGGTCTGTTTGTCCTCTCCTGGGAGGATGTCGATATCCAGAGTGATCCCCGTTTGGGCATCAACTGCTTGGACGATGACCTTGTCCTGGCCACGGAGCTTGGCATGGGTGCAATCCACGGCAACGATCCGCACCTTCACCTTACCGCACAGACGGTCCCGCCCCGCTTTAGCGGGGGGCTTCTATTCCTGCTTGGCGCAGGTTCACAGCAATGGCTGACCGACTCAGGGCGCACTCCAGAGCGGACAGGACATCGGCAACGCCGCCTAAGCTCAAGCCCAGGACCCACAAATGGACACTCAGGGCTTGCAGCCGGAGGCTCTGCTGGCGCCGGGTGACGCCGTGGGGATACACGCGGAAGGTGTACCGGCATTCGGTACACTGCCAGCGTTCGGCACGGACGGCGCGCACTTTTACATCGCGTATGGCCTTGGGCACTCGACCATGGCGATGGAAGGTCTGGCTTGGGCACGGCTGCTTCGGGTTAGGACAGTGATCTGGAAGGACATTAAACTGCTCGGGCTGCACAGCGGGTATCTGTAGGCGAAGTCTGATCGGTCGGTCTCCTCTCTCTGCGAAATCGCCACAGTATACCCTATTCCCACCAATTTATGAACAGTCACGTGTGAGGGGTTGGGAATATGGTCGGCCAGGCGGCAATCTAAAATCTAAGTCATACCTGAATAGGGAACTTCCCGTACAACCTAAGCAAGAAGTTGGTGTCTTCCAGTGTCCAGAGGTGGATCTTCTCAGCCTGGACCAGGGCCGGCACCTTGCTATCGTAGCCCGCCAGGCAGATCAAAACCTTCTCCTCTACCTGGTATCCGGTGAGCGCGCGCAGCTTATCGGCGAAAGACCTGGCCATAGTGGCATCGACCGCCGTGTCTTTCACCTCGGCTATCCAAACCTGCCCGCCCTGTCGCCAGGCGATGACGTCGTACTCCTCACTGTCTGCCTGCCCCGTGGTGACTCGCTCGAAGCGGGGCAGGCGCAAGTCCCTGAGGGTAGCCCGACCATCAAAGGCGGCGAAGAGTTCCCGAATCCTGGCCTCGTTGCCCTTGCCAAGCTCCTGCTTGTAGGTGGCAATCATCTGCTCCACCTGGGACTTGAAAAAGCCATAACGCTCACGGATACCCAGGATGTGCATCTCCTCTTCCATGGGATAGACCTCCCGTATCCATAGCTCCAGAAGGGGGTCCAGGAAGAAATAGCGGGCCTCGGAACGGTAGAGGAAACCCATATCCACCAGGCGGCGCAGGGGCGTGCTTACGCTCTCCTTCTTGAGGCGCAGGGTAGCAGCGATCTCCGAGACCGAGTGCCTCCCTCGGGCGATGGACCGCAACAGGTTCAGATAGCTCTTGCGGCCGCGCTCCTGGAAAGCAGCCTCAATCAGGTAAGCGAGATAGGTGTAGATCAGGCCGTTGCTGGCGAAAATAGAAGAGAGTAACGTATCGGCAATGGTGGAATCGCTGGCCCGCTTGAGGGAGGGAGCCCGGGCCAGCAATTCATCAGTGATCACGTCCAGGTAGTAGGGATAGCCGCCGGTGATCTGAGCCAGGAAGGCAAGCTGGGTCTCGTTCAGGAGCATCTTGCCGCCCAGCTTTTCGATGACGAACCCTCGGGCCGCAGCAAAGGTGAAGGGCCTGACCAGCTCGATCTTAAAGTGGCCGAAGAGGGGGTTCTGCCGATTGCGGAACATATCCTCAATGGCGCTGATGGAGGAGCCCGCGACGATGACCGCCAGTCGCTTCTGCCGTAGGAGGTGCTGGCGCAACCGATGTTCCAGGGCAGGCACCCCGAAGGTGCGCACGTTCTGAAACTCGTCGAAGACCAGCAGGTAGTAGAGGTCCTGCTCTTCGCTCAGCGCCTCAGCCATTTCAAATACAAAATCGAAGACCACGTCCGGGTCTTTGCCGATCAGGAGGGGCAGTTCCAGCCATTTGTTGGCCAGGCGGGGGAAGAGGGGGAGCAAAGCCTGAGCAAGGGCCTGGAGCTTCTCGGCCGGGTCCAGGCCCAGGAGGTTCAGACGCTCGATGGCCCGGAAATGGAGGGCCGTCTGGGAGAGGAGGGCCAGGAGAGCGGCCAGGGAGAAATCGCGGAAGGAGCCGGGTTCGACGTAGGTATAGGCTAGCACCAGGCAC
>DYIS01000160.1 GCA_020723545.1 Ktedonobacter racemifer | reverse complement strand
TACTACCCCGTGGTTCCCACGGCCCAGGCCCAGCCTGGACCTCCGATACAAAGCGCCGGCCCGGCTCAGCCCATGTCCATGGAGGTGAAAGTGCTGCCGGGGGAGGTGGGCCTGAAGGTCAAGCTCCTGGGGCCGACGGGCGGGCCGGTGGCCGGCCTGGAGGTGGACCTGTGGAAGTCGGCGCCCCAGGGGCCGCCCGACGCCGGGTCGGTGCGCACCGGCCAGGATGGGGTAGTCTCCTTCAAGGTGGAGCCGGGGGAATACTGGGTCGGCTTCAATGCCTACGGCTTCCCCGCTGACCTGGTCTATCCCATGCCCGCCTCGGTTTCGGTGTCTCGAGAGGGGACCACCGAGGTGTCGATCAAGATACCCGCCTCCCAACAGGGTCCCCCGGGCGCGTCGCTCGAGGTTAACGTCCGGCCCGAGGGGGACGTGGGCCTGAAGGTCCGCCTGCGCGGCCCCGATGGCCGGCCCCTGAAAGGCCTGGAGGTGGATCTGTGGAAGTCAGCGCCCCAGGGCCCGCCCGATGCCGGCGGGGTCACGACCGATAGCGACGGAGTGGCCTTCTTCAAGGTGGCCCCTGGCCGGTACTGGATCGGCTTCAACCCGATCAACTTTCCCGCTGACCTGGCCTTCCCGGGGCCACCAATGGAGGTGAACGTGGCCAAGGAGGGCACCACCGAGGCCATCCTCAAGCTGACGACGAAGGGCTTGCAACAGCCCGGCGGCCCACCCATGGGGCCACCTCCGCCGGCCAAGGTGAACGTAGTGCCCGGAAAGCAATCCCTGGCCATCAAGGTCCTTAAGCCCGACGGCAGCCCCATGGTTGACCTGGGCATAGGGGTGTTCAAGGGCCAGCCCACGGGGCCGCCGGACCCTGGCATGGGCCGGTGGACAGACCGCTCCGGCAAAGCGTCTTGGGACCTGCCAGCCGGCGACTATGTTATCGGCTTCAACCCGGATAACTTTCCCGGTGACCTGGTTTACCCGGGCCTGCTCTACGTGACGGTCAAGCCCGACAGCACGACCACCGTGGACGTCACCCTGGAGGCTCGAGCCCGCTAGAAGAGGGGCACTCTGCTTGCCCCAAAGCTTTGGTTTCCTTCTTTACTAGTTCCTCATGCACTTCGCGAACCACGAGGGATGAAAACAACGCTCGGTGGGACAAGTTGGCAACTTGTCCTACGTGCTATTTTCAACCTAGTGGAGCTTCACTTGAACCCGACGAGAGCATCGCCGCCGATCCTCCCGCAGGTTCCGAACCTGCGGGAGGATCAAAGGGCACTAGATGGGGTGCCCTTGTCGCGGCCAACCTGCCCTACGGGATGGAATCTTGCCTTATTTGTAAAGACTTAAACCTTTCAGTTCGTCCGGCAGTTGTACTGCCGGACGCCGGGGGGCCACAGTGCAACTGCGTCCCAACAACAGATGTCCCTGCAGTAAAAATCTTGCCTGGGAATGCAGCCTTAAGGCTGCAGTCCAAGAATTCTATGAGGCTGCCTGGTAAAGAAGGCGAGGACGAAAAAGGCCCCCGCAGGATTGTGGGGGCCTTTGGCTGACAGAAACCAGGTTTCTCCAGAAAAGAAACCTGGTTTCTTTTACGAGGCTTAGTACTCCATTCCACCACCGGGCGGCATGGGCGGGGCCTTCTCCTTCTCGGGGATGTCGGTGACCAGGGCCTCGGTGGTCAGGATCATGGAGGCGATGGAGGCGGCGTTCTCCAGGGCCGACCGGGTGACCTTGGCCGGGTCGCTGATCCCCTTCTTGATCATGTCGCCGTAGTCCAGGGCCAGCACATCGAACCCTATGGCCAGGTTACTGTCCTCTTTCTGCTTGCGCCGGACGCTCTCTACCACCACCGCTCCGTCATAGCCGGCATTCATGGCGATCTGGCGCATGGGCTCCTCCAGGGCCCGGCGCAGGATGTTCACGCCAGTGGCCTCGTCCCCACCATTGACCTGGACCTTATCCAGCGACGGGATGGCATTCAAGAGCGCCACGCCGCCGCCGGGGACAATCCCCTCCTCCACCGCGGCGCGAGTGGCGGACAGGGCGTCCTCAACCCGGTGCTTTTTCTCCTTGAGCTCCACCTCGGTGGCAGCGCCCACCTTGACCACCGCCACGCCGCCGGCCAGCTTGGCCAGGCGCTCCTGGAGCTTCTCTTTGTCGAAGTCGGAGGTGGTTTCCTCTATCTGGGCCTTGATCTGCTTGATGCGAGCCTGCACTGCCGTATCGGACCCTTTGCCCTCGATGATGGTGGTGTTGTCCTTGTCCGCAACCACGCGGCGGGCCCGGCCCAGGTCAGCCACGGTGGCGCTTTCCAGCTTGCGGCCAACCTCTTCAGAGATGACCTTGCCACCAGTCAGGATGGCGATGTCCTCCAGCATGGCCTTGCGGCGGTCACCGAAGCCCGGGGCCTTGACCGCCAGGCAGTTCACGGTGCCGCGAAGCTTGTTCACCACCAGGGTGGCCAGGGCCTCGCCATCCACGTCCTCGGCGATGACCAAGAGATTCTTCGAGACCTGGAGGAACTTCTCCAACACCGGCAGGATGTCGGCGATGGCCGAGATCTTCTTGTCGGTGATGAGAATATAGGGGTCTTCAATCGCCGCTTCCATGCGGTCAGGATTGGTGATGAAGTAGGGCGAGATGTAGCCCCGGTCGAACTCCATGCCTTCCACGTACTCGGTCTCGAACTTGAGGCCCTTGGACTCCTCCACGGTGATGACGCCGTCCTTGCCTACCTTGTCCATCACCTCGGCGATGAGGTCGCCGATCTCCCGATCAGCGGCGGAGATGGCGGCCACGTGGGCGATGTCGGCCTTCTCGGTGACCGGCTTGGACATGGACTTGACCTCGGATACGACGGTCTCCGCGCCACGCAGGATGCCGGTCTTCAGCAGCATGGGGTTGGCGCCAGCAGCCACGTTCTTCAGCCCCTCGACGACGATGGACTGGGCCAGGACGACGGACGTGGTGGTGCCGTCGCCGGCCACATCGTTGGTCTTGGTGGCCGCTTCCTTTAGCAATTGGGCGCCCATGTTCTCGTAGGGGTCTTCCAGCTCGATCTCTTTGGCCACGGTGACGCCATCGTGGGTGACGGTGGGGGCGCCGAATTTCTTGTCCAAGGCCACGTTGCGACCCTTGGGTCCAAGCGTGGTCTTAACTGCCTGGGCAAGTACGTCCATCCCTTTCTTCAGGGACCGTCGGGCATCTTCGTCAAACCTGAGTTGTTTTGCCATTGTCTTCGTCCTCCTTACGGTGAGTAGTGGTTTGTTTTGGTTTTAAGGGGGTTTCGTCGCTTTGGTTCTAAGCTAGTCCTTGGAAACGATGGCCAGGATGTCTTTCTCGCTGAGGATCAAAAGCTCCTCCTCGTCGATCTTCACCTCAGTGCCAGCGTACTTGGCGAAGAGGACCTTGTCGCCCACTTTCACCTCCATGGGCAACCGCTTTCCGTCGTCCGTGACCTTACCCGGGCCGGCGGCCAAAACGGTACCTTCCTGAGGCTTCTCCTTGGCCGTATCAGGCAGGACGATGCCGCTCTTGGTCACCTCCTCCTTGGGTGTAGCCTTCACGACCACCCGGTCCCCTAAAGGCTTCAGTGTGGTGGACATTTGCAAACCTCCTTACTCTGAAGATTTTTTGTGTCGACCGGCCATGCCCCATCGACGAATTAGCACTCTCGGTATCAGAGTGCTAACGCGTATAATATAGCCTAGACCGCAAGGTTAAGCAAATTCACCTGCGGGCAAATACGCCATATTAGCGGCTAATTGCTGCTTGAATGTATTAAAAGCTCTTGTTTTTGATATGTTACGCCGCCTAACGTGGTTGGGCTGCAGCCCTCCCCTCTAGCCTTGACAGCAGAGGCTTGTTTGGTTATAGTGGGGGCGGAGGGCCCTCCGCCCTAGTTAAAGAAAGCAGAGGTTCGCATGCGCATCGGCATTGATGCCAGCCGCGTGACGGCGGCTGAGCGCACGGGCACCGAGGGGTATTCCTATCATCTAATCAGGCACCTCTTGAGCATCGATCAGCATAACGAGTATACCTTGTACCTCCGTTGCCCGCTGCCTCCCGCGCTCTCGCCTTCCTTGGCGTTGGCCCGCCTGCGGGTGATGCCATTTCCCCGGCTGTGGACCCACCTGCGCCTGTCCTGGGAGATGGCTCTCCACCCGCCTGACGTCCTCTTCGTTCCCGCCCACGTCCTACCGTTGGTTCACCCCAAACGCTCGGTGGTCACCGTCCATGACCTGGGCTACCTTTACGAGCCCCAAGCCCACCGTCCGGCCGATCGGTGGTACCTGAATTGGTCCACCGGGCACAACGCTGGGGCGGCCACCCTGGTCATCGCCGATTCCCAGGCCACGAAACAGGACCTGGTTGAGGCATATCACATCTCCCCCGAGAAAATCCGGGTGGTGTATCTGGGCGTGGATCAGGATCTAGGCCCGGTGAAAAACCCGGCCGAGATCGACGTGGTGAAGAGATGGTACGGCATACACGGTGACTATTTCCTCTCCGTGGGCACCCTACAGCCGCGCAAAAATCTGGCCAGGTTGGTGGAGGCCTTCGTTTCTTTACCGGTAAAGGATGACGTGAAGCTGGTGTTGGCAGGCAAGCCAGGCTGGCTGAGCGGCGGGGTCATGGGTAAATTATCTGCGAGTAAAGAAAGCCGTGTGATACTCACCGGCTACGTGCCGGAGGAAGACCTGCCGGCTTTGTATTCCGGCGCCGTTGCGTTAGTCTTCCCCTCGTTGTATGAGGGTTTTGGGTTGCCGGCCCTGGAGGCCATGGCCTGCGGCCTGCCGGTCATCGCCGCCAATTCCTCCTCCCTGCCCGAGGTGGTAGGCGAGGCTGGCCTCCTGGTAGACCCCCTGGATGTTCGGGCCTGGGCCAGGGCTATGGCTCAGGTGCTGGATGACCCCGGGCTCCGGGTTGCCCTAAGGCAAAGAGGCCTCCGCCGGGCCAGGATGTTTTCCTGGGAGCGCTGTGCCCGAGAGACCCTGGAGGTGTTGGAGGAGGCGGGGATGGGCCCATGACTCTAGAGGTATTGATCGCTAACGCCAGACAGGTCTTGACGCTGGCGGCTCAGGGCCCCAAGATCGGGGATGCGTTGGGCGACCTGGGGATGATCGAGGACGGGGCGGTGGGCCTGGCCCAGGGGCGCATAGCCTGGGTTGGAGACTCCCGGTGTTTGGCAGACACCGGGAGTCTGGATGCTACCATAGTCATAGACGCTACCGATCAGGTGGTGATGCCAGGCTTCGTGGATGCCCACACCCATGCGGTCTTCGCCGGTGACCGGGCCCAGGAGTTCGAGCAGCGCGTAAAAGGCGCCAGTTATCTGGAGATCATGGCCGCGGGCGGCGGCATAATGAGCACGGTGAGAGCCACGCGGCAGTGTGGGCCCGCCTCCCTGGTAGCCCAAAGCCGCCGGCGGCTGGACGGCATGCTGGCACACGGGACCACCACCGCCGAGGTGAAGACCGGCTATGGGCTCGACACCACGAATGAGCTCAAGTGCCTGGCCGCCCTGCGGCTCCTGGCCGCCAGCCATCCCATGGACATCGTCCCCACCTTCCTGGGTGCCCACGCCGTGCCTGACGAATATAAGGGCAATTCGGAGGCTTACACCGACCTGGTCGTAAGCGAAATGCTGCCCAAGGTCGCCTCCTATGCCTCCCGCTGGCCAGCTCCTACCCCCTATCCCCTCTTCTGTGACGTCTTCTGCGAGGAGGGGGCCTTCAGCCTGGCGCAGTCCAGGCGGATCCTGGAGGCCGCCCGGAAGCTGGGCTTCAAGCTGAAGATACACGCCGATGAGTTCACCTCCCTGGGGGGCGCGGCCCTGGCGGCGGAACTGGGGGCCACCTCGGCCGACCATTTGGCCTGCACCCCTCCGTCAGACATGGACAGGCTGGCGAAGGCCGGCGTGGTCGCGGTCCTGCTGCCCGGGACCACCTTTGGCCTGGGCGAGAGGCACTACGCTGACGCCCGGGCCCTGATCGCCTCGGGGGTCCCGGTAGCACTGGGCTCCGACCTGAACCCCGGCACCTGCTACTGCGAATCCATGCAGTTCATCGTCGCCCTGGCCTGCCGGTACCTCAGGCTCTCGCCGGCAGAGGCCATCGCCGCCGCCACCATCAATGCCGCCTATGCCATCGGCCTGGGCCGCCTGACGGGCAGCCTGGAGGTGGGCAAGAGGGCAGACCTGATCCTCTTGGACCTGCCTGACTATCGTCACCTGGCCTACCGG
>DYIS01000159.1 GCA_020723545.1 Ktedonobacter racemifer | reverse complement strand
AGGCCGACCCCTTTCAGGTCGGTGAATGAGCCAGGCTTGTCCTGGCACACCCGAGCTCCACAAAGACGACTATGTGGCTGGCGCCGCCATCTTCGCCATGACCGCCTTTCAGGAATGGCTGAGCTACCAGTTACTGGGCGATGCCGCGGAGGTCCTCCAGCGCTATCTCCTGGTCCATCCGGCCCGCTAGTCCGTGGTCCCGGGAAGGCCACAGGCAATGCCCAGGCAAGACGCCTGACCCTCATCAACCCCTCCATCACACACAGGCCTCGGGATCGATGGCTGCCGAGGGCCGGGGGACGATGTCCTTGCGCCGCCTTTCGGCCTTCCTCCTTCAGAGATCACCGTCCCACCGTCACCGCCACTCCCAGGTGGTCGGAGGCGGTGCTCTGGGGAATAGCCAGGTCGCTCACCTTTAGATCGGGTGAGACCCAGATGTAGTCAATGCGCTCGTAAAGCTTGTTGGAGGCATAGGTGTAGCCATCCCCGGAGCCGATCTCGGCAAAGGCGTCCCGCAGGCCGGCCTGGCGGAACAGCGCCATCTCCGGCGATGGAGGCCAGGAGTTCATGTCGCCCAGGATCACCGTCCGCTCCCGGCCAGCCCAGAACTTCACAATGGTCGCCACCTGGGGGAGACGTATCTGGCTCTCCTCCTCCACGTGGTGCAGGTGCGTGGCGATCACCAGCAGTTCCTGGCCTTGGCCCAGGTCAATGCGGGCCCACAGGTAGCCCCGTTTCATCGGCGCGTCGCCGCGGGGCATAGACCCACTCCCGTGTTCGCGGATCGGATAGCGGCTGAGGATGGCATTGCCCCATACCGGGTCGGCCGCGGGGCCGAAGAGGTAGGGCATCCCCAACCGGCGGGAGAGCCAGACGAGCATGTCCAGGGAGCTGTTGATGTACCAGCCCCGGGACACCTCTTGCAGGGCCACTACCTGGGCCCCGCTCCCCTCTATGACCCGGGCCAGGGCCTCCATTCCCAGCCGCCCCTCGGTGTCGAATCCCTGGTGAAGGTTGTAGGTCATGACTCGTATCGGCCAGCCCTGCCCTACCACCGGCTGCGGGGCACGCCAGGCGGCCCAGGAGAAGAGCGGCAGAAGGAGGACCGCCAGGGCGGCCCCAGCCGGCCTCCAGTCCAGAGGCACCGCCGGTCTAGCACCAGGCAAAAGGGCTGCCGCGGCCAGGGCACAGGCCAGCAGGACCACCCCTGCTACGGGGAGAAGGATGGTATTGTCGTAGGGCACACGGAGATCATAGCCGATGTAGTAGGCGAAGGTCAGGGACACCAGGAGGACCATGCCCAGGCCGTGAGCCACGCTGGTCCGCCATAGCCCCGGCCGGTCGGCCCGGGCGCCCTGCTTGGCCAGGATGAGGGCCAGCTCCCCAGCAGCGCTGACCTGCCCTAAGAAAAGCCCCGCTGCCCCGGCCCAGCCTCCCAGCGACATCATCCATAGGGCCAGGACCAGCACCGCACCCAGAAAGAGGGCTCCGGGCCACCAGCCCCGCCGGGCCCGGCCCACGGCCACCGTTGCCAGGGCCACCGCGGCGGCATTGGCCAGCACGACCCAGGCGAAGGCCGCCGGCCGGGGCCAGCCCGTCACCACGGTGAGGTGGGCGATGTTCTGGAAGAGCAGGGCCTGAAGAAACAGGAAGGGGCCCAGGGCCAGGAAGGGAAGAGCGGCCAGGAAGCCGGCGTCGCTGGGTCTCCGGGAGTCAGGGACTCTCAAGGCCCGGGCCAGGAGGGCCAACTGGACCAGCACCAGGACCACTACCAGAAGAGCCGTCCCGGCGCCAGGCTGCCAGCTCAGGTCGTAGGTGCCAAAAGCCCCATGGAGCCCTGTGTCCAGGGCCAGCCCCAAGAGGAGCGCCAGGGCGTAGCCGCCCGTCCCTGCTGCTCCCCGGCTTCGGATGTGTCCCAGGTAGGTTGGCAGGAACAGGACGAAGAGGGCGGTGCCGGCCGTGGCCAGGGTCAGGTCCAGCGCCGGGGACGGCGAGAGCTGTTCCCCCAGGCGCAGGAGCGCCAGGCCCCCGGCGCTGAGGGCCAATAGTCCCTGGGGCTTGAGCAGGCGGCGCAGGACGGCCGCCAGGAAGGCGACGAGGAAGGTGCCGAAGGCGTACGCCCCCATGTCTATGGAGGTGACGCCGGGTCGCACACCGTAATGGTAGACGATGAGAGGCAGGAGGACGCGCAGGGTTTGCAAGCCAAAGACGACGGTCAGGGCTGCCAGGCCCACCTGCGACAGGGTCTCGATGCCCCCGCGAGTGGATGGCGTTGAAGTCATCTAAGTCCCTCCTTCTGTGCTGCCCTGGAAAAAGCTATTTTCTCCTCTCCCCTCGTATCCTGGCCCTTTCCCAGGAGAGCGTATGCGGTTACGGGTACCCCTCGCCAGGCCGAGCCCCTTCTCTGTCAGGGCCCAGATCCGGCCGGGGCCGCCGACGGCGCAAGCGCCCTGTAAGAGACATGCGGCGCAGCGCTCATCGCAGCCCTCTCCCGTCGGCCGCAGGTATCCCCGCCTAGCCAGATCGTCGATCATCCCTTGCAATAGCTCCTGGCTCACACCCAGTTCCCGGGCCAGCTCCGACCTGGTGTGCGTGCCGCCCCGGGCCACCGCTTCCAGCAATCTCTGCAACACCTCATACCCCCCACCCTGCCAACCGCGCTACCTGATAGATAGCGATGCCCACAGCAAAAGAGACCACCAGGAGCAGCGCCACGCTGAAGGAGGTCCAGCGCCAGGACCCCGTCTCCTGACGCACCACGGCCACCGTGGCCACGCAGGGGATGAACAACACCTGCACTGCCAGGAAGGCCAAGGCCGCCGCCGGCGTCAGCACTCCGGCCACGGCCTGGCCCAGGCCTCTCCCCTCCTCACCCGCTCCGTACAGGATCCCCAACGTGGCGATGGTGTTCTCCTTGGCCACGAAGCTAGTGAGGAGCGCCACCATCATCTGCCAGCCCAGCCCCATCAGCGCCCCCAGGGGGGCTAGAAGCCGGCCAATTTGTGCCAGGTAACTGGATTCGATGTCGCCGCCCGGCAGGGCCGAGAGGGCCCACACGACCACCGAGACGGCCAGGATGATGCTACCCGCCTTCTTGAGAAAAGCCACCATTCGCTGCCACACCGAGAGGCCGATGGTGCGGGCGTTAGGCACGTGATAGAGAGGCAGCTCCATAATGAAGGCCACGTGCTCGCCCCCCAGGACCAGTTCGTGCAGCAGCATCCCCACCACAGCCAGGAGCGCCAGGCTGAGCCCCACCAGCCCCCAGGAGACCAAGGCTGCCGCCCGGCCAAAGAAGAGCGGGGCCAGCACCGCCACCACCGCCATGCGCGCCGTGCAGGGCACCAGAGGGGCCACCAGGATGGTCAAGAGGCGCGCCCTGGGCGAGTCAATGATGCGGGTCCCCATCACGGCTGGCACGTTGCAACCGAAGCCCAGGAAGAGGGGCAGAAACGACTTGCCGTGGAGCCCCATCAGGTGCATGAAGCGGTCCATGACGTAGGCAGCCCGGGCCATATACCCCACGTCCTCCAGGAGCCCCAGGGCGGCGAAGAAGATGACCAGGATGGGCAGGAAGGTGATCACCGTCCCTGCCCCGGCGATGACCCCGTCGGCCAGGAGCCCCACCAGCCACGCGGGTGCGCTGGCCAGAGTCTCTCGCACCCACCCCGCCCCAGCCTGCACCAGATAGGTATCCAAAAGCTCCTGCAACGGCGCCCCAATGGCATAGGTCAGCCAGAAGACCAGCCCCAAAATCCCCAAAAGGAGCAATAAACCCCACAGAGGGTGGGTGGCCACCTGGTCCACTTGGTCCGTCAGCGTCACCTGGCCAGCCCGGGGGCGGGTCACCCCCGCCCGCACCATGCGCCCGATCCATTCGTAGCGCCCCCCGGCCACGGCCAGGATCGCGTCCTCGTGCCGCTTCAGGATGGCGTGCACCTGCTCCCAATGGGTCCCATCCAGCCGCTCCCGCATCATGCCAGTGACCTCCTCGTCACCTTCCAGGAGCTTCAAGGCCACCCAATCCTCGGGGTATGGGTCAGGCACCTGTCCGGCGACGAGCCTTTGCAGCTCGGCCAGCACCACCCGGTGATCCAGCCGGATCTCCGGACGATTGGGGGTGAAGGTAGCCTGGCCCCGGATCACCCGGTCCAAGGTTTCCACCAGCTCCCGCACGCCCTGGTTCTTGCTGGCCACCATGGGTACTACCGGCAGGCCCAGGGCCGCCCCCAGCACGTGGGGATCGATCCGCACTCCCTGCTGCTCGGCGACGTCGGTCATGTTCAGGCCCAGGACCACCGCTATCGGCAGCGAGAGCAGCTCGGCCACCAGGTACAGGTTGCGCTCCAGGGCAGTGGCGTCCACGATGACCACCACCACGTCGGGCCGCTCTTCGATGATGTAGTCCCGGGCGATGCGCTCCTCCAGCGAGTTGGCCGTCAGGCTGTAGGTGCCCGGCAGGTCCACCACGTGCACTGTGGTGCCGTTATATTGATATGTGCCGGTCTTTTGCTCGATGGTCTTGCCCGGCCAGTTGCCCACGTGCTGAGAGAGTCCCGTCAGCATGTTGAACACCGTGGACTTGCCCACGTTGGGCTGCCCGGCCAGGGCCACAGTTATGGCCCGTCCCTTAGCATTCCCCTCGACCATTACTACTCCCTCGTCGGACGATCATCACCTTGGCTGCCTCCCCTCGTCCCAGGGCCACCCGCGTATCGCGCACCAGGACAATAAGGGGTCCCTGGCCGAAGTTCTGGACCATAGTCACCTCGGCATCGGGGACGAAGCCCAGGGCAGCCAGGCGGCTCACCAATCCTCGTCCCCCGGCCAGTCCGCGTACCACTCCCACCTGGCCAGGGCTCAGGGCACTCAATGGCATGGCGCTCATGCTCATAAATCTCTCCGCCGGCCTTGCCAGGCATTCACAACCGGGTAAGCCAAGTCTGACTCTAGAGAAGTCGTACCATGATCTGGGAGGCCACCTCCCACCCAAGGGGATGCCATGCCTCCCCTATCCGCACGGTCAACGGCCCTTGAAAAGGAGCCACCGCTTCTACCTGGACCGTGGCCTGGGGCTTCAGGCCCAGGGCGGTCAGATACTGAAGCATCTCAACTTTCTCCTCCGGCACCCATAGCACCACCCCTCTCTGCCCTGGCTCCAGGGCGCTCAGTGGCCGGGCAGCCTCCACAGTCACTTTTCCCTGAGCGGTGGGCATCGGATGCCCGTGAGGGCAGGTTTGGGGTGTCTCCAGGAACTCGGCCAGCCGTTCCTCCACCAGGGGCGAGGTGACGTGCTCCAGGCGGCAGGCCTCGTCATGGACCTGATCCCAGGAAAACCCCAACGTATCCGTCAGGAACCGCTCCCACAGGCGGTGCCGGCGGATCACGGCCAGGGCCCGGGCCTGGCCCTCGGCGGTGAGGGTCACCCCCTTGTAGGGCTCATAAGATGCCAGCCCCTGCTCGGCAAGCTTTCGCGCCATCTCGCTGACCGAGGGTGAGGAGACGCTCAATCGCTCAGCCAGAACCGATATAGCCAGGGGCTCCCTTTCTCCACCGAGCTTGTAGATGGCCTCCAAATACTCTTCCGTGCTCTGAGTTGCCATTGCTCTCGTCCTCGTTAAAATAGGTATGCCTAATATAAAAATTAGGTATTCCTATCATATCATCCGTTTCTCTGCCCTGTCAAGGGCGTTCCACCCTTTTAGGCCACAAAAAAAAGACCAGGCTGGCCTCTTCGACCTCCGTGGTCTTCGTTCTTTAACTAGTTAAGGAAGGTCTATGCTGCCAATTGTCCTGTGGACGATACCCCACAAAGCACCCGGCCTTCCCCGATGACCATGTCGGTCTGGCTCGCCTAGCTTTGCCTTCGACCAATAATGGGCGCCAGGGCCGGAGTTTTCTCTATCGTGGTTTGGACTGGCCCAGAAGCCAGGCAACCCAGGCGGCCAGGCCTTCTCCAGAGGCGCAGGAGAGGCTGAGAAGCGGAGCTTTGGGGTTAACCACCTGCAGGCCACGGCGAAAGCGGGCCAGATCGAAGGCGATGTAAGGCAGAAGGTCCGTCTTATTCAGGACCACGGCGTCGGCCGCGGCGAACATACCGGGATATTTGAAAGGCTTATCGTCACCCTCGGGGACGCTGGCGATGACCACCGCCCGGTGGGCGCCCAACCGGAAACTCGCCGGGCAAACCAGATTGCCCACATTCTCTATGAGCAGGATATCCAACTGGTCCAGTGGCAATGACTCCAGTGCCC
>DYIS01000158.1 GCA_020723545.1 Ktedonobacter racemifer | reverse complement strand
GCGGCATGGTCAAGGTCTCCACCTACGACGCCTCCGGCGCCAAGGCCGGCGGGCCCTTTGACCTGGGCAAGATGAGCCCCGGCAAGCTATCACCCTTCGGCATCAGCATCATCCGCCACGACGTCAAGTGGGAAGATACCACCCTCTTTGAGGGGAAGTACCCGGCCCGGCGAAACTGGTGGCCTCTCTCCTCGGACATCTACCAGGAGCAGATCCCCAGCATGGGCGATATGTACCCATATCAGGTCAAGGCCCTCTTTATCTACATGGGCTCGCCGGTCTACTCCCTGCCGGCCGGTAACACCAACATTGACATCCTGGCCGACCCCAACAAGATCTCGCTGGTGGTGGCCTCAGACATTGTAGTGGGCGAAACCAGCATGTACGCCGACTATATCTTCCCCGACCTGACCAACCTGGAGCGTTGGGAATTCGTGGGCAGCCATCCCAGCATGACGGTGAAGAACCAGGGTGTACGTCAGCCCACCATCACTCCCATGATCGAGATCGTCAAGGTCTACGGCCAGGAGATGCCCATCAGCCTGGAGTCCCTGCTCTTGGGCCTGGCGGAGAAGCTGGGCCTGCCCGGCTTCGGCCCCAACGGCTTCGGCGAGGGCAAGCCCCTCCAGCGCATGGACGACCTCTACCTGAAGATGGTGGCAAACCTGGCCTTCGGTGAGAAGGCTGACAGCTCCGACGCCCTGCCCGATGCCGATGATGCCGAGATCAAGATCTTCCTGGAGGCTCGCAAGCACCTGCCCAGGACGGTGTACGACGCTGACCGCTGGAAGGCCATCGTGGGCGAGGCCCACTGGCGCAAGGTGGTGACGCTCCTCAACCGGGGCGGTCGCTTCCAGGACTACGGCAAGATCTACGACGGCGAGCGGGTGGCCAACAAGTACGGCAAGCTGATCAACATGTACCAGGAGAAGACGGCCAGCGTGAAGAGCGCCTTCACCGGCAAGAGCCTGGCCGCTATCCCCACGTACATCCCGGCGTCGCTGGACGTGCTGGGCAATCCGTTGCGGGACGAGAAGCAGGGCTACGACCTGAACCTCATCACCTACCGGGAGATTGCCCACTGCAAGAGCCGCACCATCAGCAACTACTGGCTGGACGCCCTGCTGCCGGAGAACTTCGTGCTCATGAACAAGCGCGACGCCGACCACCTGGGGCTGAAGGCCAATGACAAAGTGCGCGTGCTTTCGGCCAGCAACCCCACCGGCGAGTGGGACCTCAAGAACGGCCAGAAGGTGCCCATGGTGGGCAAGGTGCGGGTGGTGCAAGGCATCCGTCCCGGCGTGGTGGCCTTCTCCTTGGGACACGGCCACTTCGCCTATGGCGGCGTGGACATCACCGTGGATGGTCAAGTCATCAAGGGCGATATGCGCCGGGCCAAGGGCGTGCACGCCAACGCCGCCATGCGCGTTGACCCCTATCTCAAGAACACCTGCCTGGTGGATCCGGTGGGCGGCAGCGCCGTATTCTACGATACCATGGTCAAGGTGGTCAAAGCGTAACTCTGCTCTTCGCCGCGACCGGCAAAATGGGGCAGCCTCCAGACCCAAGAGGCTGCCCCATTTTGCCTACTGGCTACTCTGGCCTGGCTACGAGGCAAATCTTGCACCGGGGTGCGGTTGGGAAAACTTGCTTGAATGGGGAAGTGTTGAGTGGTATAATCAAATGGTGAAAAGACGCTCCATCCGGCTCTCCCTCGTTACCCTGGCAGCCCTGCTGGCCTTGACGGCCAGCGGCTGTCAGGAAAAACCAGCCTACAAGAAGGTCAGGCTCGCCTCCGCTGGCCCCGAGCTGGTAAAGGCCCCCCTGCCGCTAAAGGTCCCCCTGCGCGTGGCGATCGCCGCGGTTATCTCTCCCAAGGAAACCCTTAATAGCTACCAGGCCCTCTTGGACTACCTGGGCGAACGGTTGGGGCGGCCGGTGGAGTTGGTGCAAAGGCAAACCTACGCCGAGATAAACGACCTGGTGCGCGCGGGAGGCGTGGACCTTGCCTTCGTCTGCACCTATGCCTATGTGGAGGGCCAAAAGGATTTCGGCATGGAGCTTTTGGTCGTCCCGCAGGTGCGAGGCGAAACAATGTATTATTCCTACATCATCGTGTCCCGAGACAGCGAAATCGCCTCCATCGAAGGGCTGCGCGGGAGGACCTTCGCCTTCACCGATCCCCTATCCAATTCAGGGCGGCTTTCCCCTATTTACTTACTGGCCCAACTGGGCGAAACGCCGGATTCTTTTTTCAAGAAATACGTCTTCACCTACAGCCACGATAATTCCATCAAGGCCGTGGCCGAGAAACTGGTGGACGGCGCCGCGGTGGACAGCCTGGTGTACGAGTACACCTTCGCTAAAAGCCCGCAATATAGCGCCAAGACCAGGATAATTCACAAGTCGTCGCCCTACGGCATGCCCCCGGTGGTGGTGCACCCCGCCCTAAACAAGGAGCTCAAGACGCAGCTCAGGAACCTGTTCCTCACCATGGACCAGGATCCGCGGGGGAGGGTGATCCTGGACGATCTGATCATCGATCGGTTTGTCTTGGCCAATGATGCCGATTATGACTCGATTAGAAAAATGGTGGCCGCCGTCCGAAAATAACACCGGGATGCCCAAGCCCCTGGCGAAAGCGTTCTGGGCCCTGGGCGCGGTCAGCATCCGGGTCAAGATCGTGGGCATGGTTCTCGGCTTTATCCTGCTGTTGGGGGCCGGCCTGGCTTTGCGGGTACGGGCCGGCCTGGAGACCAACCTGGCCCAGCAGCTTGAGATGCGCGGCATTGCCGTCGCCCGGGACCTGGCCGCGCGCAGCACCGACCTGATCCTCACCAACAACACCTTCGCGCTTTACGAGTTGGTCAAGGACACCCTGGAAAACAACGAGGATGTGCGCTACGTCTTCCTCCTGGACGCCAAGGGCGGCGTGCTCGTGCACTCCTTCAGCAAGGGTTTTCCCCCCGATCTGGCCCAGGCCAACCCGGTGGAGCCTGACCGCCGCTATCGGCTTGAGGTGCTGGATACCGAGGAAGGGCTCATCCGGGACATCGCCGTGCCAATCCTCGAGGCTAAGGCCGGCACCGCCCGGGTGGGGATGTCTGAACGCCGGCTGCGAGAGGCGGTGAACCTGGTTACTCAGCAGGTCGCCGCAACCACGGCCGTTGTTTTGATGATCGGCGTAGCCACTGCCTATGTGCTCACCACCCTGCTCACCAGGCCGGTGGACGAATTAGTAGAGGTCACCGGGGCCGTGGGCGCCGGCAACCTAAACAAAAAGGCCAGGGTCTGGTTTGACGACGAGGTGGGGCAATTGAGCACCGCCTTGAACGCCATGGTGGCCGACCTGCGCCGGTCTCGAAAGGAAATCGAAGAGTCAAACCAGCAGCTCATAAGCCGCAACCGGGAGCTGTCTACCCTTAATGCCATTGCCGCTGCCGCCAGCGGTGCCCAGAGCCTGGACCAGATGCTAGGCGCGATTCTGAGCAAAACCGTGAATACCATGTGCTTTAAGGCCGGCTGGATCTTTTTAGTCGGGGAGGACGGCCGACACCTTTTCTTAACGGCGCACACCGGGCTTTCGTCCGATTTCATAAGAGAGGAAACGGCCATCGACATCGCCAACTGCGTCTGCGGGCAGGCCTGGCGCTCTGGCCAGGCGATGCTCGTGCGCAACCTTGCTATGGGGTGCCCACGCCTGGACAGGGCCGGTCTCGAACGAGATGGCATCGCCTGCCATATCAGTGTGCCGTTGAAGGCAAAGGGTTCGGTCCTGGGGATAATGAATGTGGCCTGCGAGCACTGCAACGACTTCACCGCTGAAGAACAGGTGCTTTTGAACTCCATCGGCAATCAGATCGGCATTGCCATCGAGAACGCCCGGCTTTGGGAGGAGCTGAAACGCAAGGAGGAGTTGCGCGGCCAATTGCTGGCCAAGGTGATCACCGCCCAGGAAGAGGAACGCAAGCGCATTGCCCGGGAGCTGCATGACCAGACCAGCCAATCTCTCACGTCTTTGATGGTGGGCTTAAAGTTGGTAGAGGGCGCCACCAGTTTGGCCGACGCTAGGCAGAAGTCGGCCGAACTGAAGGCCCTTACGGGGCAAACGCTTCAAGAGGTGCATGACCTGGCCCGAGAATTGCGCCCGAGCGTGCTGGACGATCTGGGATTGGTGGCGGCCCTCCAGCGCTACACCGGCGAGTATTCCCGGAGGTTCGGGGTCGCCGTCGATTTTCAACCTCTGGGGTTTGATGGGCGCCGACTGACGCCGGAAGTGGAAATCGCCCTTTACAGGGTGATACAGGAGGCTTTGACCAACGTGGTCAAGCACGCCCAGGCCAAAAATGTGAGCGTCTTGCTTGAACATCGGGGCACCTCGGTCCTGGCCATCGTGGAGGATGACGGCAGGGGCTTTAACGTTCCCCGGACCTTGCGTTCCAAAAGCCGGGAGAACCGCCTGGGCCTTTTCGGCATGCAGGAAAGGGCGGAGCTCCTGGGCGGCAGGATGACCCTGGAATCAAAGCCCGGGCTCGGCACCACCATTTTCCTGGAGTTGCCCTTAAACGGGAGATAGCCTGCAGTGAACAAGATCAAGATCCTCCTGGCTGATGATCACGCCATCCTGAGGGCAGGGCTGAGAGCCCTGCTCAGCGCTGAGCCGGATTGCGAGGTGGTCGGCGAGGCCGGCGACGGCGCTGAGGCCCTTGCCGTCGCCCAGGAAAGGCTGCCAGATGTGATCCTTCTAGACCTTTCCATGCCTGGCCTGGGAGGCCTAGAGGCCCTGCGGGAGCTGAAACAGCGCCTGCCCAGGGCCAAGGTCCTGGTCCTTACCATGCACGACGACGAGGGTTACCTCTACCAGGTGTTGCAAGCCGGCGCCTCAGGCTATCTACTCAAGCGCGCCGCCGACAGCGAGCTTTTGGCTGCCATCAGGGCGGTGCACCGGGGGGACACCTACCTCTACCCCTCCCTGGCCAAGGCGCTGGTAGAGGACTATTTGAAGCTCAGCGCTGGGGGGCACCTTAAAGGCATTGCCGATAAGGAGGCCTTTGACGGACTCTCCCCCCGGGAGCGAGAGGTGCTTCGCCTTATTGCCCAGGGGCACACCAACCAGGAGATAGCCGGGTTGCTTGTCGTCAGCGTGAAAACCGTGGAGACCCACAAGGCCAGGATAACTCAAAAACTGGGGCTAAGAAGCCGCGCCGACCTGGTGCGCTATGCCCTCCGCAAAGGCCTGCTCTCCGGATAGCTTCCCCCCGCAATGATTGATCCGTCGGCCAAACCCGATTGACCTCGGGTTTTTATTTCCCCAGGGCCAGTTGTAAGAGTTTCCCCCTACAAGGGTGCTAAAGATCGGCGTAATCCCCTACGAATCCCCGATTGGATCAGGGCGCTCGCGGATAGACGCTGGCCGCCCCATAGGTCAGAATGTGGATGCCTTTCTTCACTTAAAGAAAATTGTTCAAGAACCATAAGGAGGGCATGGCCGTGAAGCGCTACGCCATGGTCATAGACCTGCTGCGATGCGTCGGTTGTAACGCCTGCACGCTTGCCTGTAAGCAAGAGAACCACACCCCACCTGGCGTGTCGTACAACGTGGTTATCCCCCAGGAGGAAGGGAAATATCCCAACCTAAAGAGGCTATTCATACCCAGGCCCTGCATGCAGTGTGACCAGCCACCCTGCGTCAAGGTGTGTCCGGTGCGGGCCACCTGGAAAAGGGATGACGGCATCGTCGTCATCGACTACGAGAAGTGCATCGGCTGCCGCTACTGCATGGCTGCCTGTCCCTACGGGGCTCGCTACTTTGACTTCGGCGATAACTATACCGAAAAGGGAAACGAGTTCGAGCGCGCCCCCTCGCCCGAGTACGGCCAAAACCGAGTCCGGGAGAAAGGCCGCTCGCCAATCGGGAACGTGCGCAAGTGCCACTTCTGCCTGCACCGCATCGTCAAGGGCGAGGAGCCGGCCTGCGTCCAGACCTGCATGGCCCGGGCCAGGCATTTCGGCGACCTGGGAGACCCGGAGAGCAATGTTTCCAGACTCGTTAAGGACCGACGGGCCTTCCGCTTGCGCCAGGAGCTGGGCACCGAGCCCTCGGTCTATTATTTGAAGTGAAACCAACCGCTAATACACCTTGAAGGTGCCAACGTAATACACCTGGAAGGTGTGTTAGCGAAAGGGGAGGGATGAGCGATGCAAGACAAAGGTCTGTACTACGCCTACTGGGTTGCGCTACTCACCGTTACCCTGGTGGGTATGGGCGCCATCCTGGTGCGC
>DYIS01000157.1:2367-6297 GCA_020723545.1 Ktedonobacter racemifer | reverse complement strand
GTAGCCCAGGGGCGCAGTCTCGTACAGCGAGGACCACCGGCGGAGGCGGATCTTCGCCCCCAGTAGCTCCAGGGCCCGGACGATATTGGACTCCTGGTGGCCCAGGTTAGATCCCTTTCCCAGGTATACTTTGGCCATAGTTCACCTGCGCACCATGGCGTCAGCCATACGGGCTACCTGGGCCATCTCTTTTACGTCGTGTACCCGCACGATGTCGGCACCCTGGGCGATGCCCAGGGCCACAGTGGCCGCTGTCCCGTGAAGTCTCTGGTCCGGGGGCAGATTCAGGGTGTGGCCGATGAATGACTTCCGGGAGGTGCCCAGCAGGATGGGGCGCCCCAGACTCTTGAGCTCGCTCAGCCGCTGCAATAATTCCAGGTTTTGCTCGGCGGTCTTGCCGAAGCCGATGCCGGGGTCAACGATGATGCGCTCCCAGGGGATGCCGGCAGAGGTGGCCAGAGCCATGCTCTCCCTTAGCTCTCGGCAGATCTCGGCCATGAGGTCCGCGTAGACCATACCCTGGTAGTGGCCTCCCACCACCTCGGTCCTAGCGGCCTTGTCCGCCTGGCTGCGATTGTGCATCAAGATCACCGGCACCCCGGCCTGGGCTACCACGCCTTTCAGGCCGGGGTCCTGTCTGAGCCCCCACACGTCGTTCACCAGGCTGGCCCCGGCCGCCAGGGCCTGCTCTGCCACCTTAGCCTTGTAGGTATCAATGGAGATGGGCACCGAGGTCTCCCGGACTAGTCCCTGGATGACCGGGATCACTCGCCGGAGCTCCTCGTCAACCGGGACGGGGGCGCTGCCCGGTCGAGTCGATTCTCCCCCTACGTCCAGGAGGTCAGCGCCCTCTTCCGCGAAACGCTTCCCCTGAGCCACCGCGGCCGCCACGTCGTACCCCAGGCCGTCTCCAGAGAAGGAGTCGGGGGTAACGTTGATGATGCCCATGAGGTAAGTGCGGGTTCCCCAGTTGAAGAGCGTGTTGCCGATCTGCAATGTCCCCAACCGGGCACCCTGGTGATCGGCCAGGACTACCTCCACCTCGTCTGCAATGGCCTGAAGGCTCTTCAAGGGCTGGAGCCGCAGTTTGGCCAGGAGGCCCCGGTAGTGAGTCAGGGTGCCTAAAAGAAGGACCTCGGTAAGGGTGCCCTCTTTCAGGCGATAGACCTGGCTTGCGATCACCGCCTCGCCGCCCCTGGCGAGCATCTCCTGCTTGATGATGTTGGCGGCAGCGCAGGTGACGCCCTCCAGCTTGATAGCCCGGTGCAGCCCCTTCGGGAGCATGATCTCCAGCCCAGCCTTCTCCGGGTGGATGCGCTCCATTTCCTGTTGCAGAGCGGAGGGTGTGTTTACGGCCAGGACCCGGGCGTTCATCGCTTGGGGCCTCCGTTTTGCACGATGGCGAAGAACTCGGAGCGGGCGACGAGCTTGGTGATGAAGATGCCGCGATCTGCCGAGGCGACCGCTCTGCCGCTGGGCTTCTTGATCTGTCCCTGATCGATCACAGGGCACCTCGCGAGGGGTTTTCCTGAATCAATGCTGTCTCTCGGACCTATGCCGGTGGCGACAGGAAACTATACAACCAGTTCCAATGCTTGTCAATAGCTTCTCGACAAAATAGAACATGTGTGCTATAGAATAGTCATCAGTCGAAGGCGAGTTTTCGCCAGACTGGTGAGCGCATGGGCCCGGCTCCTCCCCCAATGGCCGGGCCTTTGCTTCCCTGTCCATAGGGAGGCAATCCCTCAGTGCAGACCGCTTGGGTGGTTCACAACCAGGGTGCATTCCTCATATAGTAGTGGAGAACCACTACGTCGCTTGCCTGTTTCCGATAATCTGTTTGTCGAGCTTGACACCTTGTTTGTCAGGATATATCATCGCTGCGACCGTCGCCGAGAACCAGGCCGGAATTTTTCTTGAGGAGCACCGAGATGAGCCTGAAGGAGATATCTGAATTCGTGAGCGAGGCCTGCCGGCGCAAAAGCCTCTCTTGGCGGGCGGCCTCCCTGGGCGCAGGGCTAAACCCCACCGCCGTGTACTCCATCGTGCGCAGGGTAAGCATGCCCAGCCCGGAGACGTGCCGGCGGCTTGCCGCCTTCTTTGGCGTATCGGAGGAATACCTGCTGGAAATGGCCGAGCACCTCACTCCCAGAGGTGAGGAGATTGACATCGCCCGGGCCCTCAGGAGCAAATACCGCCACCTTCCACCCGAGGCTGTTCAGGAGATCATGGGCTTCATCCAGTGGATGGTGGAGAAGTACCAACCCAAGGCCAAGCCGGCGGGAGACCAATAGGCAGCGAGAGCGGTGAGAATGGCAGATGGCAGAGGGCTGCTATTCGCTATCAGCTATCTGCTATCTGCCATCTTTGGCCCGGGTCAATCGGCCAGGAAACGCTCGGCGGCGAGGGCGGCCATGCAGCCGAAGCCGGCGGAGGTCACTGCCTGCCGGAAGAGCCGATCGTGGCACTCCCCCGCGGCGAAGACCCCGGGCACGCTGGTCTCCATTAGGTCGTCGACTAAAATGAAGCCATCTTCGTCCATGGCCAGTTGGCCTTTGAAGAGTGACGTGTTCGGGTACTGCCCCACATAGATGAAAACACCGTTGATCTCGACCACTCTCTGCTGGCCGGTGGCCAGGTCCTTAAGCCTGGCCGCCCTCACGGCATTGTCTCCGATGATCTCCGTGACTGTGTGGTTCAACGTAAACTCTATCCTGGGATTGGCCCGGGCCCTATCTACCAGCGTGGCATTGGCCCGCAGCTGGCCACGGCGGTGGACGATGGTGACCCTGGAGGCAAAGCGGGTCAGGAACAACCCCTCCTGCAGGGCGCTGTCGCCGCCGCCCACCACCAGCACCTCCTGGCCCCGGAAGAAGAAGCCGTCGCAGGTAGCGCAGTAGGAGACCCCCCGGCCGATGAATTCCCTCTCCCCGGGCACCCCCAGTTTGCGGGGCGAGGCCCCGATGGCTACAATGAGGGCTCGGGCTTTGTGCTCTCTAGCAGCAGTCTTGATAACGAAGGGCCGTTGGTGCAGATCAGCCTCAGTCACGGTGTCCAGCTCCAGGCGGGCGCCGAAGCGCTGAGCCTGCTCCTGCATACGCCGGGAAAGCTCCGGCCCGGTTAGGCCTTCAGGGAAGCCGGGGAAGTTCTCTACTTCAGTGGTGAGGGCGATCTGCCCGCCCAGCTCAGGGCCGGCGAAGACCAACGGCGACAGCGCCGCCCGGGCGGCGTAGATGGCAGCGGTGAGCCCAGCAGGGCCAGTGCCGATGATCGCCAGCCTTTCCACTAGTGGCACCTCCGGAGCGGTCTCGGGCGCCAGGCGAGGCATGGTCAGATCAAGTGTGATACTGGTTTCCACTTGACTCACCCCCTTTGGACCGGGCAAGGGCCCGGGTGATCTCGATCCACCAGCGGGGCATCCGGGTCCGAAGCTCGCCGGACTCCCCCTCCAGCGGCCGGCAATCCTCGCTGCCGGGGCCGCCCACCTGGCAGCGGATCATGGGTCGGCCGTGGCATTCCCGAGGCTCCTCCGAGACGTCCAGGCAGATGGCGCACTTGTAGACGATGCGGTTCGCGCTCATGTGTCACCTCTATCTGGTAGATAGCAAATGGCTGCTGGCGGCTGACAGATGGCAGACGGTCACCTCCCCAGCACCTCCTTCAGCAAATCTGGCCTATCGGAAGTTATCGCGTCGACCCCCAAATCTCGCATCTTGGCCATCGCCGTCTCGTCGTTTACGGTCCAGATGCCAACCTTGATGCCCGCTTTGTGCGCCGCCTGTACCAGGGCGTCGGAGGCGTAAGAGTACTGGGGCATGAAGTAGTCAGCCTTCAGGGACAACACGTCCTCGATGATCTTCTCTGGCTTCTCCAATGGCCGCCGGAGAAAGTATTCTCGGGAGGCCAGAGCGCCCGTAGCCACCCTGGGGT
>DYIS01000157.1:0-2357 GCA_020723545.1 Ktedonobacter racemifer | reverse complement strand
TGTCCCCCGGTCCCGAGATGACCGACAGGGCCCTGGCGGCCTTGATCGTATAGAAATCAAAAGAGATGATGATGACATTGTCGGTCATCCCGTATTCTGCCACGGCGGCCAGGACCTTCTCCTCAATGCCGGGGTAGCGTTTCCCGTTCACGGTCTTGATCTCGACCTGGGCCCCCGCCTTGTTCTTCACCAGCCTGAGGACATCAGCCAGGGTCGGCACCGGTTGGGAGCCGAAGCTCGGCCCTTGGAACCTGGCGGCGGCGTTCAGGCGCAGCAGTTCGTCAAGGGGCAACTCGCTGACCCTGCCCCTTCCATCGGTGGTGCGGGAGAGGTCCGGGTCGTGCATCACCACTACCGCCCCATCCAGGCTCAGGTGTACGTCCAGCTCCACCATGTCCACCCCGATCTTCAGCGCGTTCTCGAAGGCAGCCAGGGTGTTCTCCGGGGCCAGAGCCGCGCCGCCCCGGTGGGCCACGATTAAGGGCCGGGCCAACTTGCCTGCTGCCTTTGTTGCCGGGCCAGATGGACCGGACCCGGCGCAGGCTGAGGCAAGAAGGCCAAGGCCGATAGTCATTGCCAGAAACCCCCGCTTCAAGCTTCGAGCCTCCAGATCCGGCGGGCGGGGTTGTCCGCCTTCTTTCCTACTAGAGATGCGACCGCCGTGCCGACACCCCAAGGAACCTCCGGCCCCTCGGGGACCCCTGAGTCGGCTGAGACCCCTTGATACATCATACCACGAAGGTCAATGGCGGCCCGTCTGGGACGAGCCGCCATCGCTGGTCTGTTGTGACGACACCTCAAGGGCCTCCGGCCCCTCGAGGACCGCAGAGATGATGTAGACGTGCCTCCTTGTCTGGTTGTCTTCGTCTACCGGACTGCCAATTTTCCCGTTTACTGATCTACCTGTCTATCACTGGTCTTACTTCTTCGCCGGCACCGTCTTGTTATAGTTGTCGATGGCATCGGTCACGCTGGCCGCTGCCTTATCCAGGGCCTCTTTGGGCGCGGCCTTGCCCAGCAGCACCTCCTCGATGGCTGCCTCGATGGTCTGGCGAGCCTGGGGGAAGACGCCGATGAGCCCGCCCTGGGTGACGCGGTTATTGGGCGCCAGGTGAAGCTGATCAATGGCGGTCTGGAACTGGGGGAACTGGGCCCGCCATTCCTTGTCCAGCGGTAGGTCGTAGGCCGATTTGCGGATGGGGTAGTAGCCGGACATAGTGTGCCAGTAGGCCTGGGACTCCGGCGAGGACATGAACTTGATGAACTCCCAGGCTGCCTTCTGCTCCCGCTCCGGCCGGGCCTTGAGGATCCAGTTGGAGGCACCGCCGATGATGGTGCCGAACTTCTTGTAGTCCTCCTCTGTGGGGCGGGGCAGGAAGCCGGTGCCCAGCTCGAACTTGCCCTTGGAGGCATCCAGGCGTGACCGCAGGACGGCGGTGGAGTCGATGAACATGGCCGTCTGCTGGGCGTCGAAGGCCTTCTGGGTATCGGCGGTCTTGCGGCCGAAGTTGGCGCAAATGCCCTCATCGTACATGCCCTTCCACCACTCCAGAACCTTCACACCCTGGGGGCTGTTGAAGGTGGCCTTGGTGGCCCGGGCATCCCGGCCGTTGCTGTTGTTCACGTACTCACCGCCGGAGACGGCGAGAAATTGCTCGAAGAACCAGCCATACGCGGCGATGGCGATACCGTATTGGGTTACCTTGCCCGAGGCATCCTTCTTGGTCAGTTTCCGAGCATAGTCTCGCACCTCGTCGAAGGTCCTCGGCGGCTTGTTGGGGTCCAGGCCGGCAGCCTTAAAGAGGTCCTTGTTGTAGTACAGCATCGGGTTGGAGGTGTTGAAGGGCATGGAGTAGAGCTTGTTGCCCACGGTGTAGTAGGCCAGGACGTTGGTCTCGAAGTCGGAGATGACGTATTTCTCCTTGTCGATGAAGTTTTGCATCGGAACCACCACGTCCAGGTCGATCATCAGGCGGCTGGCTATGTCGAAGAGTTGGACTACCGCGGGAACATCGCCGGACTGGAGGCCGGCCTTGAGCTTGTTCAGGGAATCATCGTAGCTGCCCTGGAAAGTGGCTTCTACGATGATATTCTTTTGCGATTCATTGAACCGCTTGACCAGTTCCTCCATCCCCTTCCCACCGAGGCCAGCGCCCATGCTGTGCCAGAAGGCGATCTTCACTGGTCCCGTGGGCGTCGGCGTCGCCGGTACCGGGCCGCAGGCGGGGAGGGTCAGGGAAACCGCAATCAGGATCGTCAACAGTGCCCAGATCGTTCGTTTCATTGTGTTACTCCTTTGCTGGTAAAGAATTGAAAGCAGATAGGAACCGTACCTCACACATGTCATGGGGCTACGC
>DYIS01000156.1:1417-6318 GCA_020723545.1 Ktedonobacter racemifer | reverse complement strand
CCATTTGCGATCACAGCCCTACACCATCAGCGGACTTTTTCAGGACTCTCCTAGTTCTCCCTCATCTCCGCTTGCCCCAGATAGGCCTTGATGACCCGGGGATCATGCTTGATCTCCTCCGGAGTCCCCTGGGCGATTACCTGACCGAAATCCAGGACGATGACCCGATCGGCTATATCCATGACCACCCCCATATCGTGCTCAATCAGGAGGATTGGTATCTCCTTTTCCTCGTAGATGTCCAGGATGAACCTGGCCATGTCCTCTTTCTCTTCCACGTTCATCCCCGCCATCGGTTCATCCAGGAGGAGAAGCTTCGGTTCAAGCGCCAGGGCCCGGCCCAGCTCCACTCGCTTCCGCAAGCCATAGGGGAGGGCGCCAACCACCTTTTTTCTCTCGGCCTCGATCTCCAAAAAGTCAATGGTCTCCTCCGCTACCTGACGGTGCAGGATCTCCTCGGCATGGGCCCTTCCAAAGTAAAGGGCCCCGGCCAAAAACCCTGACCGGAAATGGATGTGTCTTGCGGCTAGCAGGTTATCCAGGGTGGTCATGCCGGTGAAGAGCTCGATATTCTGGAAGGTCCTGGCGATCCCCAGCCTGGCGATGCGATGAGGGGGTAAATCGGTGATCGGCTGGCCTTCAAAAAAGATCGCCCCTTTTTGAGGGCGATAAAACCCGTTGATGCAATTGAGGAGGGAGGTTTTGCCAGCGCCATTGGGGCCGATGACGGCGAGGATTTCCCCTGCTTTTACCCGAAAGCTCACCCCGGCCAGGGCCATGACGCCTCCAAAACTGAGATGGAGGTCCAAAACCTCTAACCTGGCCTGGTCCGCTCTCGCCTCGACCATAATTTCTTTACAAGTCAAGTAAAGATGATCCCCCGTCGGGGCGGGAAGGAGTCTTGGCTCGGTACTAAGGGTTATGCCAACCGCTTATCGCACGGGGCAGACAGCATGAGGTGCACTAAAGATTAGAGTATATCAAACCAAAGGAATACTAGCATACTGGTTCCGCTATGTCAAGGATTTCGTGGGGTTTTGGGCGGTCGAGGTTTAGTCGGTGATAATCCCTGAGTATCACGGGCCAGGCATTGCCTGGCAGGCGAGAGGAGCCCTCAATTCACAAAGGGCTGGGTGGAGAGGCAGCCGCTACGAGCGTTTCCCTGGCGTGGCCAACGTCCTTTGTCGCGTTATCCTGGAGGGGCTGGGGCTAGACTACGGAGGCATGTGGATGGCAAAGAGTCCGACCTACGACGCCGAGCCAGTCGAGGCCCTCTCGCTGCTGCTCAGGAAGGCCTCCACCACCGCGGGGTCGAATTGGGTGCCCGCGCAACGGCGAAGCTCGGCCCTGGCTTCCTCAACCGTCTTAGCCGGGCGGTAGGGACGATCAGTGGTCATGGCGTCGAAGGAGTCTGCCACGCATAGGATCCGGGCACCACGAGGTATCGCTTCGCCCCGCACACCGTCCGGATAACCCGACCCGTCGTACAGCTCGTGATGATGCCGGATCAGGGGTATGAGATCGGCCAGCGACGCCACTGGGCTCACTATGTCTACGCCGATCAACACGTGGGCCTTCATTCGAGCGAATTCCGCATCGGTCAGGGGTCCCCGTTTGTTCAATATGGCCTCCGGGACGCCGATCTTGCCCACGTCGTGAAGCACCGCGGCGTGGCGGAGCGCCTCGGCTTCCTTGGCTGGCAGACTGGAGGCCGCCACAATGCTCATGGCATATCCCGTGACCCGTCCCGAATGGCGCTTGGTGTAGCGATCCCGGGCGTCGATGGCCTCAACCAGGGATTGGATCATGCCCTCATATTGTTGGCGGAGAGTGTCGTAGAGCCTGGCGTTCTCGATGGCGATGGCTGCCTGATCCGCAACAGCCACCAACAGGTCCAGGTCCTCCTGATGGAAGATGCCGCTCTGCAGGCGGTTGTCCACGTAGACCACGCCGGTGATCCTCCCACGGGAACGCAGGGGCGTGCACATGACCGAGCGCAGCCCATAGCTAACGACGCTGGCACTAGAGGAGAAGCGCTCGTCGAAAAGGGCATCAGTGGTGAGCAACGGCTCCCCGCTGGCGGCCACGCCCTCGGTGATGCTGCGGCTCACCTGGAACGCCGTGGACTCGATGGCCTGGCGGTCCATGTTACGGGCCACGCGGAACTCCAGTCGGCCGGTCCGTTCATCGCTCAGCATCAGGAAGCCCCGCTCCGCGCGGACCACCTGGACCACTTTGTCCATCACCAGGTTCAGGACCTCTTCGGGATCCAGGCTGGAGTTGATGGTGCGGCCGATGTCGTATAGGATAGCTAGGCGGTCAGCCCTTGAGGTGGTCATGCATCACCATGTTCTCTACTAGCAAGGGTAGCAGGCCAATCGCATTGGCCGCCAGGCAAGTGGCCCAACGCGGTTGGGCCACTACTCCTGCACCCGACGGGCGAGAAGCGAGGGGCACCCGGCTTCACTTAGTACCCAGCAGCTATATCGTACCGCTTGATTGGTTGCCAGCGACACAGGGCATGGCCCGGCGAGCTGGAGACGGCAGCGTGTTCGGGGGTCTTGATCCAGGCATCGAAGACCTCGTGGCTCTTCCACATGGTCAACATCAGGGTGGGGCCATGGCCGTCACTGGGCTTCAGCACGCGTTCCATCAGGCAGCCCATGCGCTGCCGGAGGGGACGGTTCTCCTCGATCCATTTATAGAAGGCTTCCTCGTTTTCCGGTGCCACCTCAATGGTACGGATACAAACGATTTCCTCCATCGTGCCCTCCTTGGGTGGAGATCAACGACACCCCAAGGGCCCCCAGAAACGTCGGCTAGCTCGGCCAGGATGTCCATGACATTATACTACTTCCCCGACGAGTTTTTCAACACCTGCCCCGCACACCGCCGCATTGCAATTGTTCAGCCGATTAACTATAATAGTTCGGTGTCTCTTTGACCGATTCTTAGTAATCAGAGACATGCTTAACCAACCGCCTCTCTTTCGTGAGTAGGACAAGTTGCCAACTTGTCCCACCAACGCGGTTGGGCTCCAACCCTACACAACAACCTAAGCAACACAACGGGTAGCAGGCCAATCGTAATGGCCGTCTGGCAAGTTGCCTAGCATCAAGGAGGTCCAAGGTGCCGCTCCCAGAGCTTTTCGAGTACCAAACTCGGACCAGGGTGGTATATGGCCCGGGGATTGTCAAGGACATCGGTTTTGAGGTCGGCAAGCTGGGTGGCACAAGGGCGGTCATCGTGACCGACCGGGTCCTGCGCTCCATCGGTTTAGTGGATAGGGTAGTTAGGGGACTGGAGGAGTCCGGGGTGGAGCTGGCTGGCATCTACGACGACGTCCCTCCGAACTCCGAGGTAAGAGTGGTGGAAAGGGGCGCCCAGTACGCCCGGGGACAGGGCTGCGACGTGCTGATCGCCGTGGGCGGTGGGAGCGTCATCGACACCGCCAAAGGCATGGATGTGCTTCTCACCCTGGGGGGCAACCTGCTGGATTATCAGGGCGTCGGGGTGCTCAACCAACCGCTGCTGCCGCTCATCGCCGTGCCCACCACCGCCGGCACCGGCAGCGAGGTCACCCTGGCAGCAGTGATCAAAGACGACACCTCGGGCCTCAAACTGGAGTTCAATAGTCCCTACATGATGCCCAACGTGGCCGTTCTGGACCCTGAGCTGACGATCACCCTGCCACCCATGCTCACTGCGGCCACGGGCATGGACGCCCTGACCCACGCCATCGAGGCCTACGTATCCAACCAGGCGGAGCCCATCACCGATGCCCTGGGCATCCATGCCATTGGGATGATCGCCCAGGCCCTACCAGCGGCGGTTAAGAATGGCGGTGACCTGGAGGCCCGGGGAGCGATGCTACTCGCGGCCTGCATCGCCGGGCTTTCCTTCAGCAATGCCCTCTGCGGCATCGTCCACGCTATGGCCCACGCCTGTGGCGGCCGCTATGGAGTGCCCCATGGTGTGGCCAACTCCATCCTGCTGCCTTATGGCATGGAATTCAACCTGGATTCCTGCCCTGAACGCTTCGCGGGCATCGCCGTGGCTATGGGCGCGGCCACCAAGCGCGCCAGCGTACAAAGGGCCGCCCGGTTGAGCGTTGCTGCGGTGCGCAAATTGAGCGCAGACATCGGCCTGCCTCGACGCCTGCGGGATGTAGGGGTCAAGGCGGACGGCATACCGCAACTGGCCGAGGATGCCCTGGCCGACGCCATGATGATCTCCAACCCCCGGCCGGCCGAGCTACCAGACGTTATCCAGCTTCTCAAGCAGGCCTACTAACGATACCCCAAGTAGCCGGAGGCCCCTTGGGGACCCCGGAAATGGACTGTAGGCGAAGTAAGGCAATGAATCAGTGGATTTCTTTAGTAAAGAAGCTGACTCGACCATGAAATCCCCTTGAGGAGGACGTGCCGTGGATCAGATCGGCCTTATCCTCTGGCTGCAATCCTTCGCCAGCCCCACCATGGACCGGTTCTGGGGCCTGGTCACCCAGGCTGGCTCCGAGGAGTTCTTCCTGCTCACCATGCCCATCGTGTACTGGTGCGTTGATGCCGCCTTGGGTCTCAAGTTCGGGCTCATCTTCCTGGCCTCGGCCTTTCTGAACGGGGTCTTCAAGGACACGCTGCAACTTCCAAGGCCTTCCAGGGAGCAGGTGCGTGTCCTCCTGGAGGAGACCGGGGGCGGCTTCGGTTTTCCCAGCGGACATGCCCAAAATGCCACTGTGTTCTGGGGGTTCCTGGCCAGTCAGTTTCGACCGCGCCTGTGGCTCGTAGCCGCCGCCATCATGATACCGGCCGTTGGGGTTTCGCGCATCTACCTTGGCCTCCATTGGCCCACCGACGTCCTGGGAGGGATAGTCATCGGCCTGGCCATCCTATGGCTGGGCC
>DYIS01000156.1:0-1407 GCA_020723545.1 Ktedonobacter racemifer | reverse complement strand
CCTGTGGGCCTTTAGCGCCCTCACGCCGGTGGGCCGGGCGACATCCGTTTACTGGCAGCTCATCCTGGCCCTGGCCGTGCCGGCCGTCGCCTTCGGCCTGTATTCCACCGACACCTCGGCCCGGATAACCGGCATCGCCCTGGGCCTGGGGTTGGGCTATCTCAGCCAGGTTCGTTGGCTGGGCAGCTTCCCAATCCGGGGCCCCCTCTGGCAGCAGGCGGTTAAGGTCACAGTCGGCGTCTCCGTAGCCTTCGCCATCAGGGTGGCGGTAAAGCCTCTCCTGCCTGACGACCTGGCCTTCCACTTTCTGCGCTATGCCCTGGTCGGGGGCTGGGTGTCCCTGGGTGCACCGTGGGTCTACAAGGCCGCCTTCGACCGCCGCCGGGCCGGAGGCCAGGGGCGGGAGAAAGGCTGACACATGACATGGCGCTTTCCTAAGATACCGCTTTGCTTCGCGACCACCCTGATCCTGACCCTGGGCGCCCTTCCGGGCGCGGCCCAGGTCCCGCCGTTCACGCTTTCCTCGCCTGCCGCCTATGAGTTAACTCACGTCATCAATGTGTCCAACCGGGGACCAGGGGCAGTCACGCGCCTGGACCTGGAGATTGCTATCCCCGTGGACGTTCCGCCGTACCAATACGCTCGCTTCCAGGGGGCCCAGGACGTCGAGAAAAGCCAGATCACCGAGAAGACCGACGACGAGGGCAATGCCCTCCTGACGTTTCACTTGAAGGAAATCCCGGCTGGCCAGAGCACTCAAATAAAGCTGCGCTACCGGGTCCAGGTCTATGCCGTTGCCTACGACCTGAGCCCTGTACGGCCGACCGGGCCACTGGAGAGTAGTCTCAAGCGCTATACCGCACCCGAGAAGTACGTGGAATCCGACGATCCGGCCATTATGGCCAAGGCGGTGGAGGAGGCCGGCAGGTACACCGACCCGGTGCAAAAGGCCCGAGCGATCTACGCCTACGTGGGAAAGGCCCTGACCTTCAAGTTAAACCTGAACAAGATCGACGGGGCTGCGGCAGCCCTGCGCACCGGGCAGGGGGACTGCACCGAGTTCACCACCCTATCGGTGGCCTTGCTCCGGGCCAGCGGTGTCCCGGCCCGGGTTCTCTTGGGCTACACCGCCGGCGCTCAAGACACGCCGTTTCACGACTGGCTGGAGTTCTACGTGCCAGATCAGGGCTGGGTGCCCATGGACCCCACCTGGGGCCGCCATGGTGTTGACTATTTCGGGAAAATGGACAACCGCCACGTGGTGAAGAAGCGCGGCTTCCTGCCGCTGGGTGACAAAGTCTACGAGGGTTTCGTCTACTGGTGGTCTGGAGAGAAGCCAGAGATCAGCGATGAAATAAGCTTCCAGCCGGAAACGCTCTGGCACAGCCTGCCAACGCCCACCGCCCT
>DYIS01000155.1 GCA_020723545.1 Ktedonobacter racemifer | reverse complement strand
TATACCATGCGATGTCGGCATAGGGCCATCGAATTTGTGGCACCTCTGGGCCTGTTGGCCCTGACCCTTGTTTTCTTCTGGAAATTGCTTTTAACCAACCTGATTTTTCCTGGCTACGACGCCTTTACCTATTTTTATCCCTACCAGACCTACGCCGCAGAGGCCCTGCGGAACCTTCGCTTGCCCTTGTGGAACCCCCGGATCTTCACGGGAGTGCCCTTTCTCGCTAACCTTCAAGCTGGCCTCCTCTATTTGCCCAATTGGCCCCTGTTTCTGAGCACCTCCGTGCCAAAGGCCTACGCCTATTCGGTGGCGCTTCACGTTTTCCTGGCCGGCTGCTCCACCTATCTCCTGGCCCGACTCGGGCTGGGGCTGGGGCGTTACGGCGCTCTCTCGGCCGGGCTCGTCTTCATGTTCGGCGGGTTTCTGGCCGGGCAGGTGGGGCACATCAATCAGCTAAACGCCGCGGCCTGGTTGCCACTGCTCTTGCTTCTCGTTCATCTTGCTTGCCGCACCAGGCGATGGCACTACGTCGTCTTGGCTGGCGTGTTCCTGGCCCTGCAGTTCCTGGCCGGGCACGCGCAGGAATCGTTTATGACCATGGTGGTCCTGGGCAGCTATGTACTCTGGAAAGCCATCGGCCAGATAACCCCATCCCCGGCCGACGAGGTCCCAGGGTCGGGCGCGGGCCTTCGCCGCCGGTGGGCCGAGCTGTCGGGAGGGCTGCTGGTTCTGGCGGCGGTGATCGTTATCGGCGTTGGTTTGGCCGCGGTCCAGTTGGTGCCCAGCGCGGAGCTGGCCGCCCAGTCGGTGCGCAGCGGAGGTGTCACTTACCGGCAGGCGGTCTCGTTCTCTTTGGACCCCAGGAAGATACTCGTCTATCTGTTGCCCAACTTCGCGGAGAACCCTTTTTACGAGTATTTGGGCTACGTGGGGGTGCTGGGGTTGCTCCTGGCGCTGTACGGCGTGGCAAAAAGAGGCAAAGAGCCCTGGGTCAGGTTCAATCTCCTCCTGGCCCTGGGGGCGCTCGTTCTGGCCTTCGGAGGCTACACCCCTCTCTATCGACTGCTCTACTACCTGGTCCCCGGGTTTGGCCTCTTCCGGGTGCCAGCCCGCTGGCTAATGGTCTACTCCCTGGCCATGGCGCTATTGGCAGGTGTGGGGATGGATTGCCTGGGCAGGGGCAGGGAGGTCGGCGGGTTCCTTTCGGCCAAAGGACTGGCCTGGAAGGCAGCCAGCTGGTGGCGAGGCCTGGGGACCGGGTGGCGAGTGGCCCTTCTGGCGGTGGGCTTTATTGCTTTGGCTTTCACCCCATTCTTGAAGTACCCACCTCTGCCGGTGCTGGGGCTCTGGTTGGGGACCTTGGGGCTGGCGGTTGTCATTTTCTGCCTGGGAGTGAGGAGCCACCGCTGGTCAGTCGTTCTCTTACTCCTGTCCGGGGCCCTTTTCGGCGAGCTCTTCCTGGCCAGCCGAAACCTGGAGTTGAACCTGCCGATCCCCCCGGAGGCCTATGCGGCCTGGCGGCCCAGCGGCTCTTTCCTCCGCACGGATAAGGGGATCTATCGAGTGCTGAGCCTCTCCGATGCCCTCTTTGACCCAGGGGACCTTCCTGAGATCAATCGCATTTTTTCAAGTCAGTTGTCGGGGCAACAGGTGGCAAGCTACGTCACCGCCCTTAAAAACAAGGAGATCATAGCCCCTAATCTGGGGATGCTCTTGGGACTGGACAGCGTGGATGGGTACGACGGCGGTCTCTTGCCGCTGAAACGCTACGTCCAGATGGAGCCATTTTTCCTGCCGACGGGCCAAAGCGCTGCTGATGGTCGTCTGCGGGAACGGATGTCGGCTTTCCCGGGTGAAAAGGTATTGGGTCTTTTCAACGTCAAGTACCTCCTGGCGGACAAGGTGCACGACGTCTGGGTGGAGGACGTTTACTATGACCTTGGCAACCAGGTGACACTGGGCCAGGGAGATAGCTACACTGTGACGGCGGAGGGCCTTCCCCGGTTCCCCGCCACCAGCCTGGGGGTGATCTCGTACCTGGCCGGCGCGGAGGCCATCCCGGACCAGGCCGTGGTGGCGGAGATAGAAGTGACCGACACGGCTGGAACTTCACATAAGTATCAATTGCGGACCGGCGTTGACACGGCCCAAGGGGAGTACGGAATGGCCAATTTGGGAGGGGTGGCTCATCCCATGGCCAGGGTCGCCTCTCACTGGAAAGGGAACCCGGCCGGGAATAACTACTACACTAAGCTGAACCTGGGAAGCCGCCGCACGGTGAAAAGCATAACCGTGCGGTACCTGGGGTCCACGGGCCAGCTTCACCTCCGCGGCATGAGCCTGGTGGACGACCTGACCAAGGCCCACCAGTCGGTGACCATCTCCGCCAGCGGTGATCTGGAGTTGGCCTATTCCGGTGACGTAAAGATCTATCGAAATAAGGGCTTCATGGCCAGGGCCTTCGTGGTGCACCGGGCCCTGGTTGCCCCAACTGAGACGACGGCGCTGGCCTTGGTGCGGGACCCGGCATTTGCGCCGGAGAGGGAGGTAGTATTGTTGGCCAGCCAGGCCGGCGATATACTGAAGGAATTATCGGCCTCCGAAGAGGAGAGGGATGTGGTGGACATCGCGCGGTTCGGGCCGGAGTGGGTTGAAGTCAGGGCTGATCTGGGGCGAGGTGGTTTCCTGGTGTTCAGCGACGCCTACTATCCTGGGTGGAAAGCAACGGTGGATGGGGCACCCGCCAAGATCCTGCGGGCTAACTATTTCTTCAAGGGCTTGTATCTGCCTGGTGGGACCCATCGAGTGGTCCTGGAATACGACCCATCGTCGTTTAAGGTCGGCCTGGCCATCTCTCTGCTGACGGCCCTGAGCATCGTGCTTTTTTCTTTAGCGGGGAAAAGATGGCGGTGGAGGTGGGGAAAGCTTCTTTACTGGCCGTCTCCTTAGCTTTGCTTTATCCTGCCGGAGACGATGACCTTGCCTTCCAGGATTTGTAACCGGGAGACCTGGATGCTGCCCTGGGATTCGGCGAGCATCTCGTTCATGGCATCGGAGACGGACTGGAGCACAAAGCCCGGCACTGGGAGGAAGCCCAGCTTTGCCTCCTGCAGGACGACGGTTACTTTGCCGTCCTGGGCCTGGGCCAAACCCGCCACGTAGACCGGGGCGGCGATGGGCTGGGTCATGTTGCCGGTGAAGGTGACCCGATCGGGAGCAAATCGGACTTGCGGCTGCAGAAAAGGCATGTCCGGCAGCTTCAGGGCCAGGTAGGAGGTGACCTCCTCCTGGGTGGCCTCCACGGTAAAATCGGACACCAGGCTCTGCTTCATGGCGGCGTAGAGCTTGTCCTCCAGGCGCTGGGCGGCCTCCTGGGTGACGGGCAGCGGGGTGGGTCCTTGCCCGACGCGGACCGAAGGCAGACAGCCGGACAAAGCGATCAGGGCACTAGACATAACTAACAACAAGGCCGCAGCTCTCTTCTGCTGCATCTCTTCCAACCTTGCTATGGCTGGCGATCGATCGCCTGGTGCCTATAAGATACCACCTTTCAGGCGAAATATCAAGCGAGAAAGGGCGTTTTTGTGGATAACCGAGAGTTGGTAAGGATCCTGGGGAGCCTTCTGTTCGTGGCCGATGGGCCAGTGGCATTGGAACAACTGGCAAGGATCTTGGATGTGGACAGAGAGCGGGTGGAGGCAGCCATCTCCCAATGGCAGGCCGACAGGGCTGGGTCGGGGTTAATGATCCAGAGAAAGGGCAACGAGGTGCAAATGGTGACCGCCCCGGAGATGGCCCCCTACGTGGAGAGGTTTCTGGGGATCCAGCTCTCGGGGAGGCTTTCACCGGCGGCCTTGGAAACCCTGGGCATTGTGGCTTACCGGCAGCCGGTCACCCGGGCCCAGGTGGAGGCAATTCGCGGCGTCAATTCCGAGGGGGTATTGGGCACCCTTGTAGCTCGGGGACTGGTCTGCGAGGTGGGGCGCCTGGAGGCGGCGGGGCGGCCGATCCTGTATGGCACCACGTTTGAGTTCTTGAGATACTTCGGCCTCCGGGATCTAACCCAGCTCCCGCCCCTGCCGGACTAGGGGAGCCTTGGCAATGCAACTGAGCGAAGCCCTGGGCCTGAAAGGGAAAGAGCTGGTCTCGGTGGTGGGAGCCGGGGGCAAGACCACCATCGTGTTTGGCCTGGCCCGGGAACTGGCCGGACTCGGGAAACGTGTAGTCGTGACCACCACTACCATGATCCGGGAGCCAGTGCCGGAAGACTGGTTTGAGCTGATCTTGTCCAAGGAACTAAGGGCAGCCAAACCCAGGCTAAAATCCCTCTTGCGTGCTGGCGGGGTGGCCATTCTGGCCCGAGGTCGAACTGAGGAAACCAGCCCCAGCTCAGTCGTTGGCAAGTGGCCCAACCGCGTTGGGCCGCTGGTCAAGCTGAAAGGCATCCCTCCCGATTGGGCAGATGAGCTCCGGCAAGAGCGGTGGGTGGATTATACCATCGCCGAAGCCGATGGCGCTCGGGGACGTTCGCTCAAAGCTCCAGCGGACCACGAGCCGGTGATACCGGCCGGGACAACGACGGCCGTGGTGGTAGCAGGGATTGACGTGGTAGGGAAAAAGCTGGGTCGAGAGGCCGTCCATCGGCCGGAGCGGGTGGCGGAGATCCTGGGGCTTGGACCCGCGGCCGACGTAACGCCTGAGACTGTAGCCGCCCTCCTTGTTCACCCCGAAGGAGGCTTGAAAGGGGTACCCTTGAGGGCCAAGGTGGTGATCTTCCTGAACAAGGTGGAATCAGAGCTGGAGGCCAGCCTGGCCCGACGGATCGGTGAGCTGGTCCTTTTTTCCCCTCGGATTGATCGGGTCCTCATCGGCGCAGCACTGCGCGAGCCACCGGTAGCAGAGGTGATGCGGAGATGATCGCCGCCGTGGTGCTGGCCGCCGGAGGCTCGTCGAGAATGGGGAAACTCAAGCTGCTTCTGACCTACCACGGCAAACCGCTCTTGCTGCACGTGGTGGACGCGGCAACAGCCTCCCAGGTCGGAAGGACGGTGGTGGTCCTGGGCTATGGCGCTCGGGACCTGCGCCGGCTTCTATTTGGGAAGCCGGTGGAGATACTCCTCAACCGCAACTGGCCTCGGGGCCTGTCCACCTCAGTGAAGTGTGGGTTGGCGGCGGTGTCCCAGGAGGCTGAGGCAGTGCTATTCCTCTTGGCCGATCAGCCCCTGGTGACCAGCGAGATCATCGACCGGTTGATCGAGGCCTTTCAGGCTAGCAGGGCGGCCATCATCGCTCCCACCTACCAAGGCCGCCGCGGCAACCCGGTCCTTTTCAGCCGGGAGATGTACCCGGCGCTGGAGGACCTGCAAGGAGACCAGGGAGGCCGGGTCTTACTGGAAGCGAATCGGGAGAAAGTGCTGACGGTGGAAGTGGCCTCGGCAGCTATCCTGCGGGATGTGGATACGCCTGAGGATTACCTGGATTTGTAAGCCGCCTCAGCTCCACGGTGGAGCCTCTTTCATCCGCTCCATGATGGCGATGATGTGCTTGGTTCCCCGGACGAAGTCCTCCAGCCGGATGTTCTCGTTGGGGGCGTGGGCTCGGGAATCGGGATAGCTGGTGCCGGCGGAGGCCACCGGCAGCCCCAGCACGTTGGCGAAAGGGTACATGGGCCCTGACCCGGACATGGTGGGGGAGATCACTGGCTCCACACCGTATACCTGGCGGGCGGCAGCCTGCACCACCGTGACGAAGGGATGATCCATGGGGGTCCGGGCCGGATACTCCCCATGCTCCCTGGCGACCACGGTCACGTCGGAGAAACCCTTGTCGGTCAAATGGCGGCGCAGCTTTTCCAGGATGTCCTCGGGGGTCATGTGGGGCACCAGACGAAAATCCACCTTGGCCCGGGCCACGCTGGGCAGGACGGTCTTGCCACCCTCGCCGGTGTACCCGGACCAGATGCCGCAAATGGTGCAGGTGGGGGCGAAGAGCTGGCGGCACCTGAGCTCAAAGCCGGATAGCCCCAGGAGGAACCTCGGGAGGCCCAGGTTTTCCCTGGTCTCTTCCTCCTCCGCGGGCATGGCCTGGACCGCTTCCAGCTCCTGTGGGGAGGGAGGAGCTACGTGATCGTAAAAGCCGGGGATGAGCACATTCTCGTCACGATCTTTCAGGCTGGAGAGGGCCCACACCAGTCGCCAGGCGGGATTGGGCACGGTGGTGGCCATGGAAGAATGCACGTCCCGAACGGCTCCCCGGGCCTCCATCTCCATCACCTTGGTGGCCACGGCGTTCTTGGCCACCCGCGAGGGGTTCTTGATGGATTTCATGATGTAGGCGGTGT
>DYIS01000154.1 GCA_020723545.1 Ktedonobacter racemifer | reverse complement strand
ATATCGTAACCAGTCCCCTACTCTACCGGTGGGGTTCTCGGCCGCATTTCTAGCTCCCGGATGTATGCGGCCGGGCCTTGTCTGAGACCCCCAACTCCACCGTGGCCGCCCTGGAGTCCGGGCCGATCGCGCCATCAGGAAACAGGCTCCTGAACTCCGGCGGGCTGTATGTCACGGCCTCATCCATAAGAGCTCAGATCCGTGGCCCTGAATCCCTACTTCTTGCTGCCTGCTGGCTGAGGGGTACCACCGTCACCTGGGGTGCCCTGGTGACCGGATGCGCCTCCACCAGCACCGAGGCGGAAAAGACCTCCAGGATCCGAGCTGCGGTGAGGACCTGAGTTGGGGTACCTGTCGCCACGATAGCCCCACGGTTCAGGAGGACCAAGCGGTCGAAATAGAGGGCAGCCAGGTTCAGATCGTGGAGCGCTGCCAGGACGGCCACACCTTTTTCCCGGTTTAGCCTCCGGATCAACTCCAGGATCTCCACCTGGTGGTTCAGGTCCAGATGCACCGTAGGCTCGTCCAGGAGTAGGAAGCGAGGCTCCTGGGCCAGGGCCATGGCGATGATCACCCTCTGCTGCTCGCCGCCGGAGAGGGTCGCGAAGTCTCGGCCAGCCAGGTCGCCGATACCTGTGGCCCCCATGACGTCGAGGACTACCTGCCGGTCTTCCGCGGTCAGGCCGACCAGCGGGCGCACGTACGGCGTGCGGCCCATACTCACCATCTCGCGCACGGTGAACGGGAACGGCACGTGCAGCTCCTGCGGGACCACCGCCACCCTTCGAGCTATCTCTCGCCGCTCCAGGGCCTGGACCTCGCGTCCCTCCAGGGAGACATGGCCCAGGGCTGGTTTCAACACCCCGCTCAGAAGCTTCAGGAGTGTGGTCTTGCCCGAGCCATTGGGGCCGATGAGACCTACCAGGTCCCCCGTTCCCAGGGCGAGGTTCACGTGTGAAACCACCCGCCCGTTGAAGTAGGAAAAGCACAGGTCTTCGGCCCGGAGCAGTCCGTCGTTGCTTTCAACCACGCTAAAACCCGTATTCTTTTTTGTTCCGGCGCAGGAGATAAATGAAAAACGGCGCACCCAGCAGAGCCGTGACGATCCCCACCGGGATCTCGGTGGGAGCAAGAAGGGACCTGGCCACCAGGTCCGCCAGCACCAGGAAGCTCCCGCCTACCAGGCCCGAGGCCGGGAGCAGGATCCGATGATCGGCACCGAAGAGAAGCCGGGCCACGTGAGGGATCACCAGGCCCACGAAGCCTACCAGGCCGGAGATGGCGACCGCGGCGCCGGTCAGCAGCGAGCCCAAGAACAAGAGGAGGATCTTGCGCCTCTCCACGTCAACCCCCAGGTAGGCCGCTTCCTCTTCGCCCAGCAAAAACGCATTGAGGTCGCCGGCCAAAAGATAGATGGCGCCCGCGCCCACCAGCATGACCGGTCCCACCACTGCCACCTGCTGCCAGCCGTTGACCGTCATTCCCCCCATGGTCCAGAGGATGACCCGGCGTAGGGCGCTGCCGGAAATCAGCATCAGAGAAGACATCACAGCGGCCAACATGGAGCTCACGGCGAAGCCGGCCAGTAACAGGCTCACCACTGGCACTCGAGGCCCGGTACGAGCCAGGTTATACACGAAAAGAACAGTGCTCATGGCTCCCACGAAGGCCAAGACCGGGACGAGCCCGAAGCCCAACCAGGTTGCGGTCACGGGCAAGGTCATCGCCACCGTTGCCCCCAACGCCGCGCCGCCCGAGGTGCCGATGATATAGGGGTCGGCCATAGGGTTCTTCAACAGTGCCTGAAACACCACTCCGGCCACGGCCAGGGCACCTCCCACCAGCGCTGCGCCGGCTACCCGGGGCAGCCGGATCACGCCGATGATCACCTCGTCGCCCTCCGGCCAGTCCCGGACGAAGGTGCCAACCGCCACGCGGTTGGCACCCATCTTGAGGATCTCTTCCACCGGGACGGATACAGCACCCACGGAGATGGCTACCATGCCGCTCATCGCCAGCAAGGCCAGGAGGGCCAGCACGCTGGTCCCATAACCCACTCGCCCCTTAAACAAGTGGCTCCACCTTCCTTTCACCTACCTGAACAGCTCAGGGTGCACGATCTTCACTAAAGCCTCGAACCCGTCGATGATACGGGGCCCCGGCCGGCTCACCAGGGTATCGTCGATAGGATAAACCGCGCCGTTTTTCACCGCCTTGACCTTATCCCAGCCTGGCCTGGCCTTCACCGACGCCGGGGTTATGCCGTAGTTGCTATCTCCCAGGATGATCAGGTCTGGGTCCTGCTTCACCAGTTCCTCGGTGGAGAACTCGGCCCACATGGCCTTGGCCCCGGCCGCGGCATTGGTGGCTCCGGCCATTTGCAGCATGTAGTCGATGAAGTTTCCCGGCCCCACGGTGTAGGGCTTCGCCGGGTTGGTGGCGTCTAGCTCATAGAACACCTTTGGTTTGGTAGATACGGTCTTAATCCTGGCTCGCAGCGACTCGAACTTCTGGTTCATACCATCGGCGATCCTGGTTGCCTCTTTGGAGGTGCCCGTGGCCGCCCCGGCAAGAATGATATCGCGGATGATCACGTCCAGGTCCTTCGGGTCCAGGACCAGCACCGTGAGCTTGAGCTCCTCCAGGCGCTTGACGTCATCCTTGCTGGTGATCCCCGCCGCCAGGATCAGATCGGGCTTAAGGGCCACGATTTTCTCCTGGTTAAGCTTACCCAAGCTCACCACTTTTTCCTTGCTCTTGGCCTGGGCGGGGTAGTCGCAGGCATCGGTAACGCCCACCACCTTGTCTCCCAGGCCCAGGGCAAACAGGATCTCCGTGTTGCTGGGCGCCAGGGAGATGATACGTTCCGGCTTCTTAGCGATGTCCACCTTGCGGCCCCAGTCGTCGTAGACTGAGGTGGGGAACTCGGGCTTCACCGTGGGCGTTGGCAGCATCGTTGCCGTCGGCGCGGGAGTGGGAGCCCTGGTGGGCTCCGGCATTGGCGTAGGCCCGCAGCCAGCCATTCCTATAGCGAGGACAATCACCGCCAGTATGGACAAAACCCTATTTGGCATGTGCATATCCATTGACTCCTTAATGTCGGTGAGATCAGCTAATGGTGAGAAAAGAAAACCCCTCGTTGCGCTAACGAGGGGCTCGTTTATGGTGCTCTGGTCATAATCCTACCCCCTTTCTCGCGAAGGTTCTCGGACACATGGCAGAGGCCGGTATTCTGGCTTGGGAGGCTAACTAGGTAAACAGGTAAACAAGTAGAGAAAGAGTAAGGCTAGCCCGGGTTTGGCTAATTACTTGTCTACCCGTTCCCCCTTACAGTTGCGGGACAGCGCCGGTCTTTCACCGGACTTCCCCATTTGAGCCCAGCGTTCACGCTGGGTCACCTCTGCCCGATATGCAATTTTGCAGTAAGTATAGCACAGCCCGGGCGCCCTGTCAATTTTTGTAATTCACCTCAATCGTTCTCCTTGGGGCGCGAGCGAAAGTGGGTGATGTAGCGCCTGGCATATAGGTCGCGGCCGAGAAGCAAATCGATGGCGCGAACGGTTCCGGTAAGTTTTATCGGATCGGTTATCACACAGCTCGCCCCCGCGCCGACCGCCAGAGCCAGGAGGGCCTGATTGATCGTCTGGCGGTCGGGCAGGCCGAAGGAGACGTTGCTGGCCCCCAGGCTAATGTTGACGCCGAACTCGCGCCGAATGAGTTCAATCGTCCGCAGCGTGACCACACCAGCGTTGCTGTCGGCACCGACGGTTAGCACAAGAGGGTCGATCACCACGTCCTCGGTTGGGATGCCGATTCTCGCAGCCCGTTCCAGAATCTTACCGGCGATGGCAAGCCGGCTCTCTGGATCGTTCGGGATCCCTTTTTCATCCATCGTAAGGCCAATCACGGCCGCCCCTCGGTCCTTGACAATCGGCAACACCGCTCGTAGCGAGGTCTCTTCTCCATTCACAGAGTTCACCAGCGGCTTTCCTGGCGTGACGGCCAGTGCCGCTGCCAGTGCGGCAGGGTTGGCCGAGTCGAGGCAGATCGGTGTATTGACCTGGGAGACCACTGCCTTCACGACCTGGGGGAGCACCATCACCTCATCAAGGCCGGGAACGCCGACGTTGACGTCCAGGACGTCGGCACCCGCTACGACCTGCTTAGCGGCCAGCTCTTGGATGTAGCCAAAGTTGCCCTCTTGGAGGGCTGCTGCCAGCTTCTTGCGTCCGGTCGGGTTGATCTTCTCTCCGATGATGACGACCGGCCCTTCGGTGCTGATCTTTACCTCGACTGTGTCACTCCTTAAGATGGTCTGCATCGGTGCGGCTCCTTTCCAATGCTTTTTCTTATCCTCAATATGTGCGCTAAGCGTGGGCAGGGGGAAGGGCAAAGCTGGGGCAAAATGGGTGTGGAAGCTTGGAATCACAGTCGCCGAAGCGATGACCTTGATGTTTGGCTCCATCTAACGATCCTATGATCCTATATACATCGCCTGAGCGAAGATTTGTGCAAAGCGAGGCGCTGTAGCCAATTCGATATAGCCGACCCGACGGGCTATGGCCTGTGCCTCGACCCGCTTGCTGCGGGAGATGAGGGCCAGCTTGGCCCCCATGCCGGCGGCGTTTCCCACCTGTCGGAAGCGATCCAATGGCAGCGGCGGCAACATCCCGATAGTCACCGCGCTGGCCACGTCTATATATGTGCCGAAGGCCCCGGCGATGATCACCTGCTCGATATCCTCCTCGGAGTGACCCTTCGTCTCCAGGAGCACTCGGATACCGGTGCGCACGGCACCCTTGGCCAACTGCAGCTCACGCACATCGTGCTGGGTGATGGTGATCGCTGGACGCCCATCCCGTTCCTCCTCACTGACCAGAATGAACTCTCGTTCCCCCTCTTGGACGCGCACCCGTGGATGGTTGCCCATCCTCCCCGTGCGGTCCAGCACCCCGGCCAGGTAGAGCTGGGCCATGGCGTCCAGGATGCCGGAGCCGCAAAGGCCAACCGGCGGCGCTCCGCCGATGGTCTGGTATTCGACCCGGTCATCCACCAGCCGCAAGTGTTCTATGGCCCCACTGGCGGCTCGCATGCCGTGCTTGATGTGGGCCCCCTCGAACGCGGGACCTGAGGCGCAGGAAACACTGATCATCTCGCCATCGCTCACCAAACAGACCTCGGTGTTGGTGCCGATGTCCATGGCCAGCAGTACCCCTTCAGCCTGCCAGGCCTCAGTGGCCAGCAATACCGCCACGTGGTCGGCGCCTACAAAGCCGGCGATGTTGGGCAACAGGTGCACGTAGGCCCCCGGCGCGATGCCGAGCCCTACATCGCGGGCCTTGACGTCCAGCGCCTCCTTGACTGCGGGCACATACGGAGAGAGGGCCAGTTGCTCCACCGGAAAACGCAGAAAGAGGTGGTGCATGGCGGTGTTGCCCACCACCACCGCTTCGACGATCTCCTCCGGCTTGGCGCCAATCTCAGCGCACAGATCAACGGCCAACTGGTTCAGCGCCTCCACCGCTAGCTCCTGCAGCCGGGCTGCTTCGGCCGGTGCATCCCTTGTGCGGGCGATGCGGGCGATGACGTCCTCCCCGTAGGCGATTTGCGGATTTATGATCCCCTGGACGGCCAGCGTCCGACCACTGCTCAAATCCAACAGATAGCCGGCGATCTTAGTGGTCCCTAAGTCAACAGCCAGGCCCAGGTGGCGACTAGACCAGGGGGCGAGGGCCACCACTTCCTCGTCCCGCACTGAGGCTTGTACTTTCCAGTTCCAGGTTCGCAACTTAGGGGAGAGGTTTCGCAGGACCTCGATGTCAATAGTACGGCAATCTACTCTATGCTGCTGCTCCAGCGCCTCCAGCAGGCGCTCGGCGTCGGCCTGCAGGTCCGAAAGGGATGGGGGCGGTAGCTGCACCTGATAGGTGCAGACTGATGGCTCTGGGCGAGCTGTAACCTCTAGCCCCTCCACCTGGGTCCGTTGCGGGGCGGTCAGCGATTCTGGCGGCACGCGCAGCTTGCAGTCGCCTAACGCATAGGTCTGGCAGGACAGGCGGTAACCATCCCCCAGCTCCTGAGAAGAAAGGGCTTCCCGCTCGCTGGGGGTCGGTTCCGAGACGCACCCAGTTAGGATTTGCACTTTGCAGCAGCCGCAGGTCCCCTTGCCCCCACAGAGGCTGACCAAATCCACGCCCAGTTGGCGTGCTGCTTCCAGAAGCGATTGATCAGCCGGGCATTGTCCTCGCCGGCCTACTGGCTCGAAATCGAGCTGATATAGTTCCATCTCAGCCTGTATTCCAGGGTTCACTGATTCCTATTGCTCATTGGTCCGTGAATCGGTCAAC
>DYIS01000153.1 GCA_020723545.1 Ktedonobacter racemifer | reverse complement strand
ATATCGCCTGGGGCCTCTGCCCGACACCCTCCACCGGCTCGATGAGCATCAGCTTCTGCCCGTACTCCACCGGGGTATTATTGGCCACCAGGACCTTGGCCACGCGGCCGGAAAGCTCGGCCTCCACCTCGTTCATCATCTTCATGGCCTCGATGATGCCCACCACCTGGCCTTTCTCCACCAGGTCTCCCTCCTGGACGTAAGGGCGGCTCCTCGGGTCTGGCGTGGCGAAGAAGGTCCCGACCACCGGGGCCCGGACGGCCTGAAGGGTCGGGCCAACTTCCGGGGCAGCCTGGGCCAGCGACGCTTTCTCTACTAGAGAAGACTGGGCTGAGACGCGGGGGCTATCGGCCCCGGCGGCGGCTTCAACCCTGGGACCTTCTTTACTAGTAAAGACAGCGCCCTTGCGCAGGTGCACCTTGAAGTCGCCCTTCTCCAGATGAAGCTCTTCAATGTTGGCCTCGTCCATGAGGCGCACGAGCTCTCGGAGCTCGCCGTCCACCAACCGCAGGACGCTTCCCTCTGCCTCGGACATCAGACCTCCCGATCCTTCAATACCCCAAGTGGGTCCAGGGGGATTGCTGCGCTCCCCTTTGCCATAAAAACACCTTTGCCAGGCAAAAGATACGAGCAAGGTGGCGCACAAAACGCCCGCTCTGCGCTCCTGAGCTAGGTGACCCGCTCCAGGTACTGGCCGGTGCGGGTGTCCACCTTGATCACATCGCCGACATCCACGAATAACGGCACCAGGATCTTCATGCCGGTCTCCAGGATAGCCGGCTTGCTGCCCCCGGTGGCGGTGTCTCCCTTAAACCCTGGCTCGGTCTCGGTGACCTTCAACTCCACGGTGATGGGCAGCTCCACGCCAATAGGCTCGTCTCGATAGGTCAAGAGCTCCAGGCTGATGTTGTCCTTCAGGTACTGCACGTCGTCCCCCAGGTGATCGGCGGAGAGGGCGGTCTGCTCGAAGGTCTGGGTATCCATGAAGTGATATAGATCGCCGTCGTGATACAGGTATTGAACCGTGCGGTGCTCCAGGATCACCCGTTTGAATTTCTCGCCCGCCTGGAAGCCGCGCTCCACGATGTAGCCGGACCGCAGGTTTTGCAACCGCATCTTGACCTGGGCGGAACCCCGCCCCATCTTGATGTGCTCGAAGTTCAGCACCCGATACAGCTCACCATCGAGCTCGATACAGACCCCTTTTTTCATCTCTCCGGTAGAAATCATAGCCCGAACCTCCTAACCCCACCGTCACCGTCGTTGTCCTCCATGCCCTTTGCCCTTCGATCTGGGCTCTACTTTGGCGCTCGTGTCAAGATCTCCAGGCCCTGGGGCCTCACCACCGCCATGTCCTCGATCCGCACCCCACCCCACCCCGGGAGGTAGATGCCCGGCTCGATGGTGATCACGTTGCCGTCGGCCAGGGTGGCGGTCCCCGTCTTGGAGACCATGGGCTCCTCGTGCACCGCCAGCCCCACCCCGTGGCCCAGGCCATGGCCAAAGCCCTCGCCGTAGCCGGCCTCTTCGATGATCTGACGGGCCACCGCATCCAGTTCGGCCCCGGTGAGCCCGGCCCTGCCGGCCTCCTGGGCCGCCGTCTGCGCCCGCAGGACGAGGGCATAGATCTCTTTGAAGCGGCCGTCGGGCTCGCCCAGGCACATGGTCCGGGTCAGGTCCGAATGGTAGCCGTTCAGGCGGGCACCCAGGTCCATGACGATGGGCTCGCCGCTTCCTATTTCCCGGCTCGTGGCCTTGGCGTGGGGCATGGCGCCATTGGGACCCGAGGCCACGATGATCTCAAAGGCCGCCGCCTCGGCGCCCGCTTGGCGCATGAACACCTCGAGCTCCCAGGCCACCTGCCGTTCGGTCATCCCAGGACGGAGCCGCTCTCGCACGTGAAGGAAAGTGGCGTCGCCTAGCTCCACGGCGGCACGGATGGCCGCGATCTCTTGAGGATCCTTTCCGGCCCTCATCTCCTCCACCAGGCCCAGGGTGGGGCACAGGGTGTATTCCAGTGTCGGTGAATCTGCCAGGCCCTCCTTCTGGTGCAGGGCCGCCAGGCTTCCATGCTCGGCGTAGGTCATGTGGCCGCTCTCGAAACCGATTCTCTTGAGGCCGAGCTCGGCCACCAGGGAGGGGAAGAGGGCCTCGAACTTCGTCTCGATCCTCCTGATGGCGAAGCCCGGGGCTTCGACCGTGGCCTGCTCGATGTAGCGGAAATCGGTGACCAGGAAGGCCTCGGCCGGGGTGATCATCAGGTACCCCGCCGACCCGGTGAAGCCGCTCAGGTATCGGCGGTTCTCGGGCTGGGAAACCAGAAACGCGTCCAGCTCCAGGCCCCGCATTCTATCGCGCAATTTGGATAGGCGTTCGTTCAATTTTAGAAAACTCCAATGATCGATTCTGCAAGAATAGCAGGCCAATCGCATTGGCCGCAAACCGCCCAACGCGGTTGGGCTCCTACCCCTATCTACCTCTGATCAGGGCCACCACCAGTGGCACCAGGCAGCTCAGCACGTTCAAGAAGACCAAGACGGCCACGGCGATGATGAAGGTACGGCTGGAAACGCCGCCCGCGGCCAGGCCTGTGCCGGCCGTGGCACTCAGGCGTTTCACCTCGCCGCCCAGTCTCTTGACCTCGGTGGCCAGCGTCCGGAGCGATTCCCGGTCGCCGGATACCTCTCGCTGCACCAGATACCGCACCTGGTCCTGGCTGAGGACGGAGGCAGCACCGCTGGCCAACGGCGCCATCACCGTGGGCTCCAGCCCCGGCGCCGCGGGCGTAACCGGCTCCACCGGCGGCCTGATCGCCGGCGCTGCTGGCGCCGGCCTGGCAGGCATCCCGGCCGTCACCGTGGGAGGCAGTCCAGGCTCCGGAGGTGGCACCGGCATCACCGGCGGCGGTGGGGCAGCCGGGGCCGGCCGGGGCGCGGCTCTTGGTGCCACCTTGGCCGAGGGCGGTTCAGGCCGGGCAGGAGCCACCGGGGCCGGGGCCACCGGCTGAGGCGCCGGCTTCCCAGTAATGGCGGCGATGGCAGCCACCAGGTCCGCCGGGGTCCCGAACCGCTCGGCCGGTTTCTTGGCCAGGCAGCGATTCAGGACGGCCTCCACCGCTGGGGGTACGTCCGGCCGTGCTTGCGTCACCTTGGGGATCGGCGCCGTCATGTGCTGCATGATCACCATCGCTGGGTTATCTCCCTGGTAGAGCACCTTCCCGGTCAACATCTCGTACAGGACCGCCCCCAAGGAGTACAGGTCAGCGCGGGTGTCCACCGGCCGCCCATCGGCCTGCTCCGGGGCGATGTAGTTCGGGGTGCCCAGGATATCGGTGGAGGTGAGGCCGGTGCTGGAAAGGCTCTTGGCGATGCCGAAGTCCATGAGCTTCACCACGCCCTCAGCCGACACCATGATGCTCCTGGGATTGATATCCCGGTGCACGACGCCGTGCTCGTAGGCATGTTGAAGCCCTTCTGCCACCTGGCGGGTGATGTCTAAAGCCTGCTCTACGTCCAGGGGCCCGTACTCGCGCATCAAGGCCGAAAGGCTCTTCCCCGTAACAAACTCCATGGCGATGTAGTTGCGCCCCTCGTCCACTCCGTAGTCGTAGATCTTCACGATGTGCGGGTTGTCCATCTCGCTGAGGATCATGGCCTCCCGCTCGAAGCGCTGCAGGAACTTGCCGTCGGTCAACAACTCCGGGCGAACGATCTTCAGCGCCACCACCCTTTTGGTCTCCACGTTGCGGGCCAAATAGACAGCGGTGTAATCTCCTACCCCCAGTTCATCGACAACCTTGTAAAGGCCTTTGAAGGTTTGCCCCACGGTCAATAGCTCCATGAAGAATCACCCCCTGAATATATTCAAGCTCGCGTTTCGAGCCACGGTTCATCAGGTCCATCAGCGTCTGCCGCAGACCGTTGGCAATGAGTCGGCATGGGTGGGGCGCTCACCAGCTTTGGCCGGCCGTCGAGGCCGAAAGGCCAACCTGAGTGGGGTGCCCCGGAAACCGAAGGCGTCCCGTAGTTGATTCTCCAGGTACCGCTGATAGGAGAAATGAACCAGGCTGACATCGTTGACGAAGAACACGAAGGTGGGCGGCTCCACGCCCGCCTGCGTGACGTAATATATCCGAAGGGCTTTGCCCCGATCAGAGGGGGGAGCATGCTTTTCCAGAGTCTCTGCCAGGACCTGATTGAGCACGCCGGTGGGCACCCGCCTGGTCCACTCCGCCCTGATCTCAAAAGCCAGGGGCACCAGTCTCTTTACCCCCTGCCCGGTCTTGGCTGACAGGAACAGGGTGGGGGCGTAATCCACGAAATTAAACTCCGCCCGTATCAGCTTTTCGTACTCCGCCGAGGTATAGGCGGTCTTATTTACCACGTCCCACTTATTCACCACCAGGATCATCCCTCTTCCCTGGTCGCGGACATAGCCGGCGATGTGAGTGTCCTGGGCAGTCACGCCCTCCTGGGCATCCAGAACCAGGGCCACCACGTCGGCGCGGTCCACCGCCCTCAGGGCCCGCATGACGCTATATCTCTCAACCCCTGGCTCCACCCGGCCCCGGCGACGAATGCCAGCAGTATCTATGATCACCGCCGGTCCCCACGGGGTATCCAGCAAGGTGTCCAGGGCATCCCGGGTAGTGCCTGGGGCCTCGCTGACGATGGCCCGTTCCTCTCCCAGGAGAGCGTTCAAGAGCGAGGATTTGCCCACGTTCGGGTGCCCCACGATGGCCAGGCGCAGGGCCGCCGTCTTCTCCTCCGGTTCCGGCCGGGGCAGCCGCTGGACGACCAGGTCCAAAACGTCGCCTATGCCGGTCCCCTGGAGGGCCGAGACAGGCTCCAGCTCCCCCAGACCCAGGCGATAGAATTCCACCGCCTGGAGGCGACGCTCTGGGTTGTCGGCCTTATTGACCACGGTTATGACCGGCTTGTTCGTTTGACGCAGGATCTGCGCCACCTCCTGGTCCGCAGGCACCAGGCCGTCCTTGCCATCCACCATGAAGAGCACCAGGTCGGCCTCGGATACCGCCTGCAGGGCCTGGTCGCACACCTTGGCCACCAGGTCGGTAGTGGCCCCCGTCTCCAGCCCGCCAGTATCCACCAACGTGAAGGTTACACCGGCCCACTCCGCCTCGGCGTACAGGCGGTCCCTGGTGGTGCCGGCTTCGGCCTCGGTTATCGCCAACTGGCGGCCCACCACTCGGTTGAAAAAGGTGGACTTCCCCACATTGGGCCGCCCCACAATCGCCACCAAAGGCCTGGCCATGATACACCAATCGCCGTCCAAGAGGTAGATAGCAGCTAGCCAATAGCAGCTAGCTGCCATGAGTCATAACGGCCGTACACCTGGAAGGTGGACGCGGCCTATACACCTTCCAGGTGTACGGCCGAACGGAGCCCCGCCCTCTGCCATCAACCATCAACCGTCTCTGCCACCGGACGCAAACCTGCCGGCTTAACTGGAGGGCTTCAGGGTCACCGGGAGCTTCTCCGGCGTTATGGCCGTCACGTGGAAGCCCCTGGGCACGACGATCTGCGGCACCAGATCGTAGGTCCCCGAACCCAGACCGCTCAGGTCCAGGACGGCGGCCACATCGGAGGCCCGCAATCTCAAGAAATCGGCCATGGAACCGGCAAGGGTGACGTCTACCGTGGGGTTAGACAGGGCCACGGTGAGCCCCTTGCCCAGTCCCTTCCAGGTCACGGGCCGCCGGATGATCTCCCCGCCGGGGATCGGCTCCACTTCGATCTTGACGAAGACGTCGTGCCTCTTCTCCAGGGCTGTCCCCTTGGGGACATTGAGCCACACGCTCCTCACCAGCTCCTGGGTGGCCCCAGATACGTCTATCAGGGTGGTCTCCACATAGCCCAACCCCTCCAGCATCTTGGGGTCGCCGCCCAGGACTATCACCGAGGGCTCCACCACGATGCTGGAGATGTGATAGCCAGTTGCCACCGTTCCGCTGATCGTGGCCACCACGGAGACCGCCTTATAATTCAAGAGCTGCACCACCGGCACCTCCACCAGGACTGAGGAGGGGGAAGGTTCCAGCCCCTTGATCTCCTCACCCCGGGCGTTGACCACCAGTGGCTGGTAGTAGGCCTTGAGGCTAACCTTGGTGCCATCCAGGCGAACGTTGACCAGGGCCTCGGTGGTCTGATCCACCAGGCTGGCGGGGCCGGTTACCTTGATCTGCGCCGGGCTTACCTGGGGCTGCCCGTAGCTGTAGCCGGAAGCGGGCGAGTCCAGGACTCTGGGCCGCACCGGGACCTCTTTCTGGCGCAGGCGCTCCAGGCGCACGCTCACCCTCACGGGCGTTACTTCCAGGATGCGCACCCGGCGGTCAGTGCTGGTGACCTTGGGCCCCACCTCGTGGGTGC
>DYIS01000152.1:2944-6406 GCA_020723545.1 Ktedonobacter racemifer | reverse complement strand
CGGTGCGCAGGGCGAAGTAGGCGGCGTAGATCAAGAGCAATATGAAGATGGAGGTCTCCCGGGGGTCCCAGTTCCAGAAAGAGCCCCAGGTGATGCGGGCGAAGATGGACCCGGTGACGGTGGCCAGCAAACAAAATAAAAAGCCAAGCTGGGCCGCCACGTTGGCCCGGTCATCGTACGTCATCTCTCTGGTGCGCAGGTACTGGATGGCACTGATCATGGACACCAGGAAAGCCAGCACCGCGACCCATGCCACCGGGATGTGAAAGTAGATCACCCTGGAGGCCTCCCCCAGGCCCAGGGCCGGCGGCGCATACAGGAAAGCTGCCACCAGCACCCCGCTCATCCACACACCCAGGAACAACTTAAGCCCGGTGGAAACCCTTGCCGAGATCCTCAACCGATCTCCCTCCCTGCTCTTTCCATATACCACGCCCGGTTACGCGTTTTTTACTGATAAAGCGGATACTACAGCCTACGAGGTGATACTCACGACCTTGTGTCGTGGGAACTTCACCAGCCGAGCCGTTCACTCGTTCCACACATAGGGGAACAACAAGAGCGACGCAGTCACCATCACCACCAGATAGGAGGCCAGCAGGCGCAGCTCCGGCATTCCATCGGCCAAGGCCGAGCCCTCCAGCGCTAGCTTAGTCCCCCGGATGGCCGTCACCAGCAACGGCAAGAGCACGGGGAAGGACAGCACCGTGAACAGCGCCCCTTTGGCCCGGGCCTTGGCGATGATGGCGGCGATGATGGTGGAGGCCCCCACCAGGCCCAGGCTGCCCACCAGCAAAACCGCAAAGAAAAGCCCTACGTTGGCCACGCCCATGCCCATGAAGGCCACGAACAGCGGCACCACCACCAACTCCAATAGGGCCAGGAGCACCAGGTTAAAGGCCAGCTTCCCTATGAAAACCACGTTGGGGTCCGCCGCCAGCCGCAAGGCCTGGATGGTGCCTGACTCTTCCTCTCGGATGAAGGCCCTAGCCAGCCCGGACATGGCTGAGAAAAACAACACGACCCAGAACAGCGCGGCCAGGACCGCGCTGTTAACCGCAAACTGGCCGATGGAGAAGCTCACCATGGTGAGCGTGGTGACCGCGAACATCAATAGCGCATTCAGCGCATACCAGGTGCGGAACTCGCTTTGCAGGTCCTTGGCCAGGACCGCCCAGGCCTCAAGGGCCCAAACGGAGAACCTGATCCCCAAAGGATACCTCCTGAGGGTCGTTGGTGGCCAGGACCAGCATGCCACCGGCCGCTTTTTGCCTGGCGATGACCTGGGCCATCATGGCTCTGCCGGCGTCGTCCAGATTGGTGCCAGGCTCATCCAGGGCCAGGAGCGAAGGCCGATGCAGCAGGGCAAAGGCGTACTTCAGCCTCTGCCGCATCCCGGAGGAGTAGGCCGCCACCATGTCATCGTCCCTTCCCTCCAGGCCCACCTGCCGCAACAGCCCCTGGAGATCCTCTTCTGCTACCCGCAGGCCACGAACTCTGGCGAAAAAACGCAGGTTCTCCAGTCCGCTGAGCTCGCCGTAGAGCGCCAGGTCCGGCGCCACCAGCCCCAGGTGGTCCCGAGCCTCTATCGGCGACAGAGCCCTATCGCCCACCGTGACCACCACCTGGCCGCCGGTAGGCCGCACCAGACCGCAGACGAGGCGCAAGAGCGTGGACTTCCCCGAGCCATTGGGGCCAGTCACAACCATGCTCTCGCCTCCCTGCATCCTGGCGTTGAGGCCCTGGAACACCCGGCGCCGATTGTAGCGCTTGGTCAGGTCCCGCAGTTCTAAGGAGAGCATTTCTTTACCAGTAACGCCGCCCCTGGCCGGCCCCGGAGCGCGGCACTATTATAGCATTGAGATCCCCCCTGTCAAGGCGCTGAGGCCCGGCATCGTTACCCCCGTCTGGTTCTGGAAGTTAGAGCCTGAGCGGTAGTGGGGTGAGGGGGAGCTGGGGGCACGCGGTTGGCGGTGGGTCGAGCACCCCGCTTCTCAGATTGAGGATCGCTGGAGACCAGCTCAAGGCCAGTACCGGCGAGGGGAGTCGTAGGCATCCGGGAAAATCAACAAGTTGCCCGAACCAACTGCCTCAAGTGGACGAGGGTGGGGCGACAGATGCGCGAACGATCAACTCTGTAGGCAGAGTACGGCGTTCGCTGGTTGGCTCACCCCGTAAAGTCTCGACCAGCAACTCTGCCGCCTGTTCGCCTTTGTCTATCATGGGCTGGCGGACCGTCGTCAGTGGCGGGTTGGCCCGTTGGGCTTCTGGGATATCATCATAGCCGATCACAGAGAGATCTCTTGGCACCTCAAGACCTTGCTCACGAGCGGCACCCATCACCCCCAGAGCAATGATGTCGCTCATGGCCAAGGCGACAGTGGGACGTGAGAAGGCTTGCCAAAGCCGGCGAAAAGCCTCTGCACCACCTTCGATGCTGTTTTCGCATTCCAATATCTGGACGTCAGGCTCATCAAGGGACAAACCAACGGTGGCTAGCGCCTCCAAGTAGCCTGCCAGCCGCCAACGAAGGGTGCCCGTATACTCACGCCACCGCCCCTCCTTGCCTGACTCAAACGCCACAATGGCTATGCGTCGGTGCCCGTAGTTGATGGCGTGCATCATGGCCGCCCGTGCACCCCCGTAATCATCAATATTGATGGAGGGCACACCATCCAGCGGTTCGCTATCCACCATCACGAACAGCACGTGCCGCTGGCGAAGGATGCTGACTACCGGATCCTGAGGTTCCAGACCGATGACCACAAAGCCGTCTACGGCGGCGTGATTGACGGCTTTCAGCATCGAGCCCTTGACCGGGGGAGCCAGTAGCAGAGATAGTCCCTGTTCATCACAGATCCGGCCGATCCCACCTATGAACTCGATAAAGAAAGGATTTTCCAGAATCGTGGGGATGTCTTGAGGAAGGAGCAATCCCAAAACCCCCGTCCGTCCGGTGTTTAGGCTTCGGGCGATGGGGTGGGGTGCGTATCCCAGCTCTCTGGCAACTTCCAGGATCTTCTGAACAGTTGCCTCCGACAAGCGTGAAGGGTCGTTAAAAGCGAAGGAGACGGCTGTCTTTGACACACCGGCTCGTTCAGCAACATCGTTGATTGTCACTCGGGCCATTTACTTTCTCCTAAAGATGACCACGCACCTTCGTTTCTGAGCAGAGGAGGGGGGCGGAAGTGAGCAAATGAATTCTTCTCGGTACCCTAACATCTCCGCACAAGAAGTCTCCGCACAAGAAGCTATCTGACACAGAAGGCGGCGGTCAGCAGTCATATTCATGTTTGTGCCAACTCGCCCACCAAGATCAATGCTGAGCGCCCTCCAACTTCTACAGGTTCTGATCTTGGGCATACCCTGCCGGAGAGCTCATCACACAGAGAGGGTTTGCCACGCCAGTACTTGTCTGGCAACCGTACTGTTTGGACTCTCGCTCCTCGATTGAGAATGACG
>DYIS01000152.1:0-2934 GCA_020723545.1 Ktedonobacter racemifer | reverse complement strand
CGAGCGCATAGTCTATCCCATATTGCCGCTCAAAGGCGTAGACATCGCCTGAGGCATGAACTTTGTGGATGGTTCCTCGACGGAGGGCAGGGTGGGCCTTTCGGATGCGGATCAGTTGGCGATACCACTCCAGAAGCCCTTGATCTTGCGCGGCTGCATCCCAGACCATGGGGCGACGGCAGTCGGGATCATTTCCCCCGGTCATCCCTACCTCGTCCCCGTAGTAGATCATCGGAACACCGACATACGTGAACAGGAAGGTAGCCGCTACCTTGAAAAGCTCCCTGTCGCCCTGGCATAGGGCAAGGAAACGGGGCGTATCGTGGCTCCCCAGCAGGTTCAGCATGGTATAAGCCGTCTCCCCTGGATGCTCTGCCCGCAGAGCAGCCAACTCCCGCTCGAAGGCTGGAGTGTCCAGCTTTCCATGTACGAAGAAATTGAGGATGAGATCGCGCAGGCGATAGTTCATTGCCCCATCGCACTCATCTCCCTGAAGCCAATCCGACGCCTGTTGCCAGATCTCGGCCACGATGTACAACTCTGGGTTGATTTCTTTCACCACACGGCGGAAACCCTTCCAAAATCGGTGGTTCATCAGATAAGGCACGTCCAACCGCCAGCCATCAACCCCTCCCCGTGTCCAATGTCGTGCAACGTCGTACAGGCATCGACGGACTTCCGGATTGTGTAAATTCAGCTTCACCAGGTAATCGGCATTCTCATAGGTGGCATAATTCGGCGTTGGTTTTTTGGTGACGGGAAGGTCCTCGATATAGAACCAGTTGACATACGGCGAGGCCTCGCCCCGCTCGATCACGTCCCTAAAAGCCCAGAATCCTTCCCCCACGTGATTGAACACTGCATCCAGGACGATCCGAATGCCGCGAAGGTGAGCCTCACGCAGAAGCCGCTGGAAGGTTTCCAAGTCTCCAAAGTGGGGATCGATCCGATAATAGTCAACAGTGTCGTACTTATGGTTAGTATTGGCAGCGAAAATGGGCGTCAGGTAGATGGCGCTGATGCCCAGCGCCTCTAGATAGTCCAGCTTGTTGATGATCCCCTGCAAATCACCACCGAAGAAGTTCGTTCGGGTTGGGATGCCACCCCACGATTCCACACCAGGGGGATCATTGCCTGGATCACCGTTGGCAAAGCGCTCGGGGAAGATCTCATAGAATACGGCGTCCTTGACCCAGTCCGGGATTGGGTACTTCATAATGTCCGCCTCTGCACCTCTGTCTAGCCTTTGAGGCCTGTGAGGGTGATGCCCTCGATAAACCGTCTCTGCCCCAGCAAAAAGGCCAGGATGCCGGGGATGGTAGCCATTACCGTGCCGGCCATCAGGTAAGTCCATTGCGTGCCGTACCGGCCCTGGAACATGGCCAGGCCGAGCTGGATGGTGTGCATCTCCGGATTGTTGGTGACCACCAAGGGCCAGAGGAAGTCATTCCAAGCGAAGAGGAAGGCAAATATGGCCAGGGCGGCCAGGGCCGGCTGGGATAGGGGCAGGATGATCCGCCACCAGACGCCCAGGCGGGAACAGCCGTCGATCAGAGCGGCCTCGTCCAGCTCCGTCGGGATGGTGAAGTAATATTGCCGCAGCAGGAAGATGCCAAAGGCGCTGACCAGCCACGGTACGATGAGCGCCTGGTAGCTGTCAAGCCAGCCCAACCAGCGGACGGCAAGGTACGAGGGTATCAGGGTCACATGGAAGGGTACCATCATCGTCCCCAGGAAGACCAGGAACAAGATGTCCCGTCCCGGAAAGCGCAGTCGAGCGAAGGCGTAGGCGGCCAGCGAGGAGAAGAGCAATTGCCCGCCGGTGATGCCCACGGCCATGACAAAGCTGTTCAGATGGAAGCGGGCGAAAGGCGCCGCTTGCCACGCCACCAAGTAATTCTGCCATTCAAAGTAAGAGGGATGAGGTGGGGCGGGGCGTAAGCCAGCTTGACGGGCTTCAGGGACGTGGTGACCATCCACAGGAAGGGTAGAATCACTACGAGCCCGCCGGCCAAGAGAAAGACATGGTTGAGAGCCCGAGCAAGCCAGAATCTGACCACCTTCAAGAGGACTTCACTTTCTACAGTGCCAGGCAACCTCGCTTGGCGCGTTGTCGCCAGAGAGGTGCGGCGCTCTTTTATGTCGCCCCCCTTGCTCCGAAGCCAAAGAGCTTCCATTGCATCAAGGTAATGACGAAGATGACGGCGAAGATCACCCAGCCCACCGCCGAAGCCATGCCCATCTCGAAATAGCGGAAAGCGTGCCGGTACAGGAAGAAGCCGATCACGTCTGTCGTTCCCAGCGGACCGCCATTGGTCATGATGAAGACCTGGTCGAAAACCAGGAAGGAGTCGATGACGGACATGATGACCAGGAGCACGGTGATGGGCGCCAGCAGTGGCAGCGTGATGTAGCGGAAGCGGGCCCAGGTTCCGGCCCCGTCCACCCCGGCCGCTTCATAGTAGTCCCGGGGGATGCTCTGGAGCCCGGCCAGATAGATCACCAGATTGAAGCCGAGGCGCTTCCACACACCCACCAGGATGACGGCCGGCATGGCCCACACCGTGCTGGCCAGCCAGGCCGGGGCGGGCAACCCCGCCGAGCGCAGGGTTACGTTCACGAAGCCTGAACCGGGATCGAAGAGGTATCTCCACACTACGGCCGCCGCCACCGTTGAGGTGATAACCGGGGTGAAGTAGACAGCCCGATAGAAGGGCAAGGCCTGTATTCCCCGGTTGAGGGCCAGGGCCACCGCTAAGCCGGCAGCGATTCCGAGAACGGTGACGCCTACCATGTAGTAGATGGTGACGCCCAGGGAATTCCAGAAATCCCCCGAATGGGCCAACTCGATGTAGTTGGCCAGGCCCACAAACGCTCGATTCGGGCTCAAGCCGTCCCACTCCAGCAGGCTGAGGTAGCCGGAGTACAGGATAG
>DYIS01000151.1 GCA_020723545.1 Ktedonobacter racemifer | reverse complement strand
TGTCAAGCCTCGGAGACAATTTACAGCGGTTTCGATTCTATTTCTGGGCTGCCCCCCTCGGCGGCCTACTGCAACTACGACGAATTACATTTTCCGACAAGAACTAGCTATCTGCTAGAGCCCTCATTAGGGGGTCAAAGGCACTGCCGGAAGTCGCTACGCCTTTCATGATAGCTATCGGAGGGGCTCCAGCACTGTTATAGCTCTCCTGAACGCTGATCGCTGAGGAGCACAGGGCCATTTTCGGCAGTCATGTCCTGCCGTGACAGGTTGACAGGACACAGGAAGCATCGATACAGTTGCCGGAATGCCTCCAAACGAGCACAGTGGAGGCGCTTGGAAAAACCACTGGACAATTTAAGCCGCATTGACATCTCCCCGAGATAGCAGTATACTGGAAAATGTAGACAAACACAGGGGACGAGAGACAAATCGCTTGCCAGCGAAAAGGAGGTTTCTCATGGCTCGAACCCATCTCCTTGGCCGAGATAAAGTGGTCTATACCATGGACCCCAAGGCCCAGCCGGCGTTGCGCATCTCACCGGGAGACACGGTGGTCCTAGAGACCAGGGACGCCCTAGACAACGTGATCGCCCGGGCCGATCAGCTCCCCGTCGACATCGATTTCTCCCACGTCTTGCCAGCTACAGGGCCCATCTATATCGAAGGGGCAGAGCCGGGGGACACCTTGGAGATCCTTTTCCAGGAGATCACCCCCGCCGCCAAGGGGCTTTCGGTGATCATCCCCAACTTTGGCTTCCTGGCCGCGGAGTTCCCCAACCCCTACACCAAGATCATCCCCCTGAGGGAGGGCTTTGGGGATTTCGCGCCGGGCATCCGCATCCCTCTCCGTCCCTTCCCGGGCGTGGTAGGGGTGGCCCCAGCCGGCGAGCCGGTGGCCAACATCCCGCCTGGGGACTATGGGGGCAACCTGGACAACAAGGATATCGTGGTTGGGACGACGCTCCTGCTCCCCGTCTTCGTGCCTGGGGCGCTATTGGCCATCGGTGATTGCCACGCCGCCCAAGGCGACGGCGAGGTCTGCGGCACGGCCATCGAATGCGACGCCACCATCACCATGCAGATCAACCTGCACAAGGCAGAACACATCCCCCGCCCTCGGCTGGAGACGCCCACCGCCTACATCACCATCGCCTATGGCAAGACCCTGGAGGAGGCCACCAAGCAGGCCCTCCTGGATATGATCGACTACCTGCAAACGGAGAAGGGCCTCTCCAGGGAAGACGCCTACATCCTCTGTAGCCTGGCGGTGGACCTGCGCATCACCCAATTGGTGGACGTCCTGCCGGCGGTGCGGGCAGTACTGCCCAAGGCGATCTTCATGTGAAAGGGGGCCCAGCCCTCCTCCTGAAACCTCGAGCCACCGCTGGCAACGCTGGGCATTACCGCTCAGTAAGCCACTCCGCACCCATCCTTGCGCGGGTCGCTGGCGCCCAACCACACGCCGCTGATTGGATCCACAGCGATGATCTGCCCGCCGCCGAAACCAGCCGTCCAGCCTTCGCGGACGACGACTTCGTGGCCACGGCGGGCCAGGCCGTCTATGACTTGGCCCGTCAGGCGGGATTCCAGCGCCACCTGCTTGCCTTGAGTGACCATGAACCGGGGCGCGTCCAGGGCCTCTTGGACGTTCAGGCCCCAGTCGACGATGTTGCACAGTACTTGTAGATGGCCCTGGGGCTGCATAAAGCCGCCCATCACCCCGTAGCTCATAAACAGCTTGCCGTTACGAGTGACCATTGCCGGCATAATCGTGTGATATGGGCGCTTGCCGGGCTCAAGGCGGTTGCGATGGGCCGGGTCGAGGGAGAATAGCGCACCACGGTTCTGGAGGCAGATGCCCGTGTCGCCCGCGACCATCCCCGAGCCGAAGCCCATGTACAGGCTGTTGATAAGTGAGATCGCATTGCCCCATCGGTCTGCCGCGGTCAGATAGACCGTGTCACTTGTGACCGGAACCCCCGGTCGGACGTGGGTGGCCGCCTGCCGCGTGTCCAGCATCTTTCGTCTTTCCTCAGCATAGGATTTCGACAACAATTCCCTTAATGGGATATCCGCAAACTCCGGATCGGCTACATACTCATAGGCATCGGCGAAGCCCAGCTTCATAGCCTCGATTGAAATATGGAGCGCGTCGGCCGAATTGTGGGCCATCGAGCTAAGGTCAAAGCCCTCAACGATGTTGAGGGCGAGGAGCGCGGCCAAGCCCTGGCCGTTGGGCGGGCACTTGTAGACTAGATAGCCGCGATAATCGACCCAAATAGGCTCGATCCAATCGGAGCGATGTCGCTTGAAATCTTCCGTTGACAGAAGCCCCCCATTCTCCTGAGAGAACCCCACGATCTTCTGCGTGATCTCGCCGAGATAAAACGCGTCTCGCCCTTCGCTGGCGATCTGGCATAAGGTCTGGGCCAGGTTAGGCTGTCGAAAGATCTCACCGGCACGCGGAGGATGCCCATTGGAAAGATACGTTTGAGCGGCATCAGGTGTAGCCGAGAGTTTCTGCACCTGCATATGCCAGTAGCGACTTACAATCTCAGTGACGGGGAAGCCATCCTGGGCATATTCGATGGCTGGCTCTAAAACCTTGCTCAGGCTCAGCCTCCCATAGGCTTCAAGGATAGTCGCATAACCGTCAACGGCACCAGGTACGGTGACCGGAAGCATGCCGGTCGTGGGCATCTCGGTCAGCCCCCGCGCCCGGAAGTCTTCCAGTTGCGCCTCCAAAGGCGCGCGGCCACTGGCGTTGAGGGCTTTGATGTCTCCGTCCTTGGCCCAATAGAGGATAGCGAAGGCATCGCCGCCAAGACCGGTGGACATCGGCTCGACGACGCAAAGGGCAGCCGCCGTTGCGACGGCTGCGTCCACTGCGTTGCCGCCGGCAAGGAGCATACGCAGGCCCGCCTGTGCCGCTAAGGGGTGGCTCGTCGCCACCATGCCGTTCTTGCTCATGACAACGGAGCGACGAGAAGGGTAGATCTCCCCGCTGATACGTGGTTCAGGCATACGGTTCTCCTTGAGGACACCGCAGGTAAGACACAGATAACCTGCTGTATCGTTCTCCCTCACGTCTGGTACACGATAAGGCCAGGGACGGTTGCGGCCGTAATCGCAATGGTAGCGCTTGCTCGATCGTCGTGGCGGAAGCGCGCCACCGGACCATTGCTCCCGCCACACGCCTAGAATACGCCGTAGCTCCGCCACGGGGTCGCATGGGGCGTGAGTTGTATGATCAGTATACAACAAACTTTGCCCGCTGTTAACCTTTAGGTTTGAGCCAGACCACCAGGAGCACTGCGGCCAGGAGGGCCAACGCGGCACCGAATACAAATGGCGCAGCGGGGCCAACCGCTTGCCACAGAACACCGGCGATGAAGCTAGCTGGCAGGGTAGTCAGGCCCACGGCACCGTTATAGAGCCCATAGGCCGTCCCCCTTTGCTCTGACCAGGGCACCACATCGGCCACCAGCGCTTTCCCTACTCCCTCGAAGAACCCGTAGTAGATCCCGTAGATCACGTACAAGGCCCAGACCTGCCAGGCCGTGCTGGCGGCGGCAAAACCCAGGTAGACCAGGCCGTATACCGACCATCCCATCACGATAAGGGTGCGGCGTCCTACCCGATCGGACAGAGCACCGGCGGGCCAGGAGACCAGCGCATACAAAAGGTTGAACATCGTCAGCATAACGAAGATCTCCAGGACCGAGAGCCCCAAGTTCTGGGCGCGCAGGATGAGGAACGCATCGCTGGAGTTACCTAACGTGAAGATGATGACGATGGCCAGGAAGATCCTGAACCGAGGGCCAAGGCCCTTGAGCGAAAACGAGGGCACCGCTGCCGACTTCGTCATTGGTCTTTTGACCTCTTGCACGAACTGTCCCAGGATGGCTACGGCCAGGAACGCCGGGATCATGGCCGCCAACACCAGATGCTGATAGGTGCTGCGGATCAGGTTCAGGCCACCCCTTTGGCTCAGATATATGATGGCCGCAGCCAAGGCCACGCCCAGGGTGGCGCCGGCGGTGTCCATGGCCCGGTGGAAGCCAAAGGAGCGGCCCAGGTTGTTGCCATTGGCGGAATCCGCCACCAGGGCATCCCGGGGCGCCGTACGCAGGCCCTTGCCCACCCGATCGGTGAAGCGAATGGCCAGGACAAAAGGCCAGTTGTTGGCGAAATATAATAATGGCTTGGTCAACGCCGAAAGCCCGTATCCCAGTACGGTCAATCCTTTACGTTTGCCCAGGCGGTCGGAAAACCAGCCAGAGAAGATCTTCAGCAGGGTGGCCGTGCTCTCGGCGATGCCCTCGATCAGCCCGATGATGGAGGTCTTCACCCCCAGGACGTTGGCCAGGAAGAGTGGTAGCACGGTCAGCGTCATCTCGCTGGATACGTCAGTGAACAAGCTCACCAGCCCCATGAAGAAGACGTTCGGGCTCAGGCCGAACACACGTTTCCTCTCGTTCACTACGATATCTCCTCAACAAATGAATCCAGTGTGGTCACTTCTTGTCGGTCAATACCTCCCAGACCAGTTCCTTGATCTTCACCCTGGCCGCCTCCAGGACCTTGCTGCCCGCATCGGTGATCGTGTAGTACTTGCGCACTTTTCCCTTCACCACCGCCACCTCCTGCCGCAGATAACCTGCTTTTTCCAAAGCGTGGAGGGTAGGGTAGAGAGTGCCGGGGCTAAGCTCGTAGCCGTGGCGTCTTAGCTCTTCCATCATCTCAATTCCGTACACCGGGCCCTGGCTGGCGTGGTAAAGGATATGTACTTTAATGGAACTGAGGAAAAAGTCGCGTAGCATGGGCTCCCCCAACCGCGTGGATGCCGCCAGTACCGCCCTACATTATCGCATAACGTTATCGGTAATCGATATTATATCTTAGGCAGGACCGACAGTCAAGGCCGTCCTCATTGAATTGAATGCACCGCCTGGGAAACCCCTGGAAAACCCAAGAGAAAGGCGTTAGGGCCATTTTGAGGATGCTCGCCAGGGGATGGTGAGACAGACCTTGCGTTGGCTGGCGGCGTGTAGTATACTTTAAGCATACTTAAGTGGCACGACGTCCCAACGAAGCGCCAATTTCCAGGGTACTACAGGTGAGGAGGTCTGGACATGAAAGTTTCCTGCTTGCAAGAAAACCTGGCTAAGGGCTTGGCCATTGCGGGCCGAGCGGTGGCTGCCCGAGCCAGCATGGGCCTGGATATCCTGAGCAACGTCATGATCGCCACCGACCAGTCACGCCTGAAGCTATCAGCCACCAATCTGGAGATCGGCATCACCTGTTGGATAGGCACTAAGGTCGAGGATGAGGGCGCCATCACCATTCCAGCACGGCTGTTGACCGAATTCGTGAACTCCCTGCCCAACGAGAAGATAGATATGGAACTCTTGGTGCGTACCCAGTCGTTGCACCTTAAGTGCGGCCGTTTCGAGGCCAACATCAAGGGCAAGGACGCCGAGAAGTTCCCGATCATCCCCACGGTCAGCGAGGCTGCCACCACCACTATCGAACCTGCCCTGCTCAAAGAGATGATCACCCAAGTGGCCTTTTCCGCTGCCACCGACGACACCCGGCCGGTGTTGGCGGGGGTTTTGGTCTCTTTCACCGATAGCCATTTGACCATGGCTGCCGCCGATGGCTTCCGCCTTTCTGTGAGAACCGTCAACCTGCCGAGCTCTATCCCAGAGAAACTGGAGGTCATAGTCCCGGCTCGTACCATGCTGGAGGTATCCCGCATCATCGGCGAGGAGACCGAGCCGGTGGAGATCACCGTCACTCCCAATAAGAGCCAGATCCTGTTCCGCCTGCCCAACGTGGAGGTGGTCTCACGATTGATCGAGGGGCAATTCCCTAACTATCAGCAGATCATCCCCGCGTCTTACAAGACCAGGGTGGTGGTCAATACTGACGATTTCTTGAAGGCCACGCGCATCGCCTCCTTTTTTGCTCGAGACTCTGCCAACATCGTGCGCCTGCAGGTACACCCCGGTGAGGAGTTAACCCCCGGCAGGATACTCGTGGCGGCCACCGCGGCCGAGGTGGGCGATAACGTCGGGGAGCTGGACGCCATCATCGACGGGGAGCAGGCGCAAATCGCCTTCAATGCCCGCTATCTCACCGATGTGCTGGGGGTGATCGCCACCCAGCAGGTCAGCCTGGAGATGACCGGACCTTCCAGCCCAGGCGTGGTGCATCCGGTGGGGGGAGAGGGCTTCACTCACGTGATCATGCCCATGCACATTCCGAAGTGACAGATCCTTTACTAGGAGGACTTACGCAGTTGGAGATTTTTCACCGCAAAGAGCGCAAAGCCCCGATACATTACATAGAATCAAAGTATCGGGGCAAAGGACGCAAAGGACACTATAAATTTCTCTGCGCT
>DYIS01000150.1:4594-6428 GCA_020723545.1 Ktedonobacter racemifer | reverse complement strand
GGCTACGATAGCTCGCCGGGTCTTTGCCGCCGTGTCTCCCGGTTTCTTTACTGGTAAAGAAATCTTTCGCTGCACGACGTTTGAGTAGGCGCGCAATAGCCCACTACCAGGGGGTAAGGTGACGAGCAAAGACGAGTGGGTACAAGGATACCTTTTGGTGCTGGGGGCTGGTGTTCTCTGGGGTACACTGGGGGTTTTCGGCCGGGCGCTGTTCGCTTATGGCCTGGACCCGCTCACGGTGGTGGCGATCCGGGCCAGTGTTGCCTTTTTAGTGCTGCTCGGCCTTCTGCTCGTCCTCGATCGCTCCCTTTTGGTGATCTCGAGCCAGGACTATCTGTTCTTCGGGCTTTACGGCCTCATCACTATTGGCATATTCTATGGGCTGTATTTCTACACCATTGCCCTGACCTCGGTGGCTGTCGCTGCCGTTCTCCTGTACACCGCCCCGGTCTTCGTCACCACCATGGCCTGGGCCCTTTATCGGGAACCACTTGGCGGGCTGAAAATTACGGCCCTGGCATTGGCCTTCCTCGGTTGCCTCTTAGTGGTAAAGGCCTACGACCTGGCCAGCTTGCGACTGAACCACTTGAGCATCCTCACCGGCCTGGGCTCCGGCTTCACCTACGCCCTTTACAGCATCTTCGGGAAAAAAGCCCTCAAGACCTACAGCCCTTGGACCATATTGGTTTACACCCTGGGCATCGGCGCGACATCTCTGCTCCTTGTGCGCTGGCAAGCCATCCTGGGCCTGGGGGCCTACCCTCGGGAGGCCTGGCTGTTGTTGGTGGCCCTGGCCCTGGGGCCAACACTCCTGGCCTTTGCCCTGTACACCAACGGCCTGAAGCTTCTGCCGGCCGGCAAGGCGGCCATCGCCGCCACCATCGAGCCGGTCACCGCCGCCACGCTGGGAGCTTTTTTGCTGGGAGAGCACCTGGCTTTTCCCCAGTTCCTGGGCATGGCCTCGGTCATCGCCGCCATCGCTCTTTTACAAACCGGCGAATAGGTTCTTTACTAAATTAAGGAGATGCCACCCACGACTGGAGCGCTATTGACAGACGCTGGCCCAGGTATAATAATGAATAGGGGACACATGAGATTAAGCGCCCCTATCACCGTGTCTGTAATCTCTACAGGTACAAACGCACGCCACGGAGAAGCGAACGATGAATCGGCTCCGGGTCCTCATCGCCGACGATGAGCCTGATGTAGCCCGGGTTTTGCACATCCTGGTGGAAAGCCTGGGGCATATTGTAGTGGGTGAAGCCCAAGATGGGCTTATGGCCGTAGACCTGGTGGAGCAACTCCGCCCCGACCTGGTGCTCATGGACCTCCAGATGCCCCGGATGGACGGCCTGGGAGCCGCCAGAACCATCTCCGCCCGCTTTCCCACCCCGGTAGTAGCCGTCACCGGTTACCTGGGTTCCGAGCCGGCGGAGAAAGCCTCCCAGGCCGGCATCCTGGCCTATCTGATCAAGCCCGTGGACCGGGCCAGCCTGGCCGCCACCATCGAGGTGGCCTACGCCCGCTTCTTGCAGATCACCGACCTGGCGTCGGACCTCCAGGAAAAGGTGAAGGCCCTGGAGATGAGCCAGGCCCAACTCCTGCAATACGCTAAGGACTTGAAGCAGTCCTTTGATCGAGAGCAGGAGCGCTCCCGACAGCTTCACCAGGCCTACCTGGACACGGTCAAGGTCCTGGCGGTGGCGGTGGAGGCCCGGGATCCCTACACCGGCGATCATATCGACCGGGTCACCCGCCTGGCGGTGGCTATCGCCCAGGAGCTCGGGCTGAACGGCGACAAGCTGGAGGAAATGGAGATGGGCACCATCCTCCA
>DYIS01000150.1:0-4584 GCA_020723545.1 Ktedonobacter racemifer | reverse complement strand
CCACGACGTGGGCAAGATCGGGGTGGAAGACGCCATCTTAAGGAAGCCCACCGGCTTGACGCCGGAGGAATGGCAAGAGATGCAGGCGCACCCGCAGATCGGCGCTCGGTTGCTCTCCGGGGTCGACTTCCTGAAACCCTATGTCCCCTACGTGCTGTGCCACCACGAGCGCTACGATGGAAAGGGCTACCCCCATCACCTGGCTGGCGAGCAGATACCCCTGGAGGGCCGCATCGTGGCCGTGGCCGATGCCTTTGACGCCATGACCAGCGACCGGCCCTACCGCCCCGCCATGCCGGTGGAGACCGCAATTCAGGAGCTCCAGCGGGGCGCGGGCACCCACTTCGATCCCACGGTGGTCGCCGCCTTTGTTAAAATAGTCAAGAACCAGTAGGTCCACAGGCTGGCGCAGCGCTCTTTACTGGTAAAGAATCGCTAGGGGCAGCACACACTTTACGCAGCGAGGCAAAACTGCCCGGCCCACCACTCCAGACGAGGAGACGGCGCAAATGCTAGAGAGGGTGAGCTTGAGGGTCAAGGTGTCCCTTGTGTTTATGTTGTTGGTGGCGATACCTCTGGCCACCCTGGGTTATATGTCCGCGACGAACAGCCGCGCGGCGATCAAGAAGCAGGTCTTCGAGAGCAATCAGGCTATTGCCCGAATGGCGGCCCAGTTGCTGGAGCAGTATGTCCTCGATGCCCGCATGATCATGCTGGAAGCGTCTACCCGACCCAAGCTCCGCCAGGAGATAATCGTCCAGAACTGGCCCGAGGCAACCAAGGTCATGGAGAACTTCCTCGGCAACTTCCAACAGTTCGACTACATTTTTGTCCAAGACCCAAAGGGATACATAAGGGCCAGGGTTCCTTACGCCGAGACCGTGGGCCAGGATTTCTCCTTCAGAGATTTCTTCCAAGAGGCCACGAGGACCAGGAAATGGTACATTTCGGACGTCTACGTTTCCGTGGCTGCCCAGCGCCCGGTGATCTCCATTGCCGTCCCGGTGTTGGGCGATGATGGCGCCATCAGCGGGGTATTGGTGGGCGCCCTCTCGCTACAGAGGATAGGAGACCTTTTGAGCCGCGTCAAGCTCGGCGAGAAGGGGGTTGTCTATGCGGTGGATGGGAAGGGGAAGCTGATCTGCCACCCCGAGCAGGAACTCGTCGCCCAGCAACTGGACTACCGCTCCGTGCCCGTGGTGCAAGAGGCCCTGGCGGGCAGAGACGGCGCCATGGAGTACTTTAGCCCCATAGGGGAAGAGAAGCAGTTAGGCGCTTATTCCGCCGTGAAAGGCCTGGGATGGGGCGTAGTGGTGGCCCTCCCTCTGGCTGAGGCTTACGCACCGGTAGAGGAGTTGGCCGGCCGGCTCCGGGGCATCTTCGGCTTTTGTGTGCTGGCGGCGATGGCACTGGGATGGGTGGCAGCGAAGGTCGTCTCGGACCCCATCGGCCAACTGGCCCACGCGTCGCGGCGACTGGCTGCCGGTGACCTGACCGCCACGGTGGCGGTGTCCTCCGGCGACGAGATCGGAGAGTTAGGGCGGGCCTTCAACCAGATGGTCGTTTCCCTGAAAACGCAACAGGCCGACCTGGAGCAGAAGGTACGCACCCTGGCCGCCCTCCACTCTGCCTCCCAGGCCTTGAGTAAGAACCTGGACCTGAAGGCCACTCTGGAGGAGATCTGCCGGGTGGCCCTGGAAACCATGGGCGCCAAGATGGCCTGGGTGGGGCTGGTCGCCGAGGGAAGCTATCAGGTCATGCCGGTGGCCAGCAGGGGCTTCGAGGAGGGATACCTTTCCAAGATCCGCGTGACCTGGAACGATTCACCTCACGGACAAGGCCCGACCGGCAGGGCCATCAAGACCAAAGAACCGGTCCTTCAGAGGTACATCGAGTCCGATCCCGAGTTCACGCCCTGGCGAGAGGAGGCCCTCAAGCGAGGGTACCGCAGCTCCGCGGCCTTCCCACTTCTCTACGGCGACACGGCCCTGGGCGCCCTGAACGTGTATTTCGACCAACCCGATGCCTGCACCTCGGAGGCGGCCTCGGTCTGGCAGGCCTTCGCTAATCAGGCGGCCACTGCCATCAAGAACTCCCAGCTCTACTCCCAGATCGAGGCCAGGGCCCAGGAGTTGGCCCAGGAGATCGCCCAGGAGAAGAGCCGCCTGGAGACCATACTGGCCAGCATCGGCGACGGCGTGTTCGTCACGGACCTGGACCGGCGGATCGTGACCTGGAACCCGGCCGCCCAACAGCTCACCGGGTTTACCGCCCGGGAAATCAGGGGGATGATCTTCGCCCAGGCCATGCAAATAGCTGATGACAAAGGAAAACCGATCACCGAAGAGCGTTATCCCGCGGTCATCGCATTGCGTACCCGCCAGCCCTTCTACGCTACAGACTACAGCCTGGTGAAGGCTAATGGCCGACGCATTCCGGTGGCCATTAGCGTTGCACCTATCCTGGATGCAGAGGACAAGCCTGTGGGAACTGTAGGGGTCTTTCGCGACATCTCCCGGGAAAAAGAGATTGAGGAGATGAAGGATGATCTGATCTCCGTAGTCTCCCACGAGCTCCGCAACCCCATGGCCAGCGTCCTGGGCTTTGCTGAGCTCTTGTTGACCCACAAATACCCCCAAGACAAGACTCGCCAGTACACGGAGATCATATACAAGGAGGCCAAACGTCTCTCGGGGCTGATCAACGAATTCCTGGACATCCAGCGCATAGAGTCAGGAAAGCAGGAGTACTGCAAGGAAGCCCTGGATCTGGCGGAAACGGCCCGCCAGGCGGTCGATTCCTTTGCTGGACAGGTGAAGCTCCACACACTGGAGGCCTCTCTGCCAGAGAACCTGCCCACGGTCCTGGCTGACAGGGACCGCATCTCCCAGGTGCTGACCAACCTGATCTCCAATGCCATCAAATACTCCCCAGATGGTGGGTCATCAGGATTGGAGGTTATGGCTTAAAAATTAAAACCAAGCAAATAGAACCCCTAACCACCATCCCCCATCCTCTACCGGCCCATGCTTTGGGCGACGGCGATTGGGCGGTGGTCAGCGTGGCTGACCGGGGCCTGGGAATACCACCGGAGGCCATGGCCGGGCTGTTCACCAAGTTCTTCCGCGTGGACATGCCACAACACCGGGAGGTGGGGGGCACCGGGCTTGGCCTGGCGATCTGCAAGGAGATCGTGGAAGCCCATGGCGGGGCGATCTGGGCGGAAAGCGAGCTGGGGGAAGGCAGCACCTTCTACTTCGCCTTGCCCGCCTCGCAGGAAAAGGCGGCCGTCCCGGCCCTGGCGCCCAGGCCCAGCAAAACCCGTGAGATCCTCATCGTGGAAGACGACGCCAGCTTTGCCCGGTTGCTGGCAGAACATCTAGCCAGGGCCGGCTATGAGAGCCGCATCGCCATCACCGGTGAGGAGGGGTTGGCCCTGGCCCAGCGGAGCAATCCAGCCGCCATCTTGCTGGATATCATGCTCCCCGGGAAACTGGACGGATGGGATGTCTTGGCGCGGCTGAAGGCTAACCCGATCACAGAAGAGATACCCGTCATTATCTGCACCGCCCTGGAAGACCGGACCAAGGCGATCACCCTGGGAGCATCGGACTTCCTGACCAAGCCCATCTCTCCGGAGGACCTTAGGGCAGCCATCAACCGCCAGATGAAGGTGAGGCCTCGCACCATCCTATTAGTGGACGACGACGCCGATCTACGCCAGATGTTGGCCGAGGCCTTGACCGAGAACGGCTACCAGGCCCGGACGGCGGCCAATGGGAAAGAGGCATTGGAGGCCATCCAGAGAGAACAGCCTGATCTGGTGATCCTCAATCTCATGATGCCCGTGCTCGACGGCTTCGCCGTCCTGGAGGAGTTGCGCCTGCGCCCGGAAACCTTCGATCTCCCGGTGATCATCCTTACTGGCAAGACCCTGGAGCCCGAGGAGAAGGTGTTCCTGAACCAGCGCATGGCCCAGTTGTTACAGAAATCGCAGCGCTCGCCGGGCCAGATCGTGGAGATGATCGGACAAATGCTGGCGTAGCCCAGATGTCGGCCAATTGAGATTGTAGAGGGGCAACATGAAGAAGATCCTCATCGCCGATGACGAGCAATTTTTGCGCATGTTGGTGCAGGCCACCCTGGGAGAAAACGAATACCAGGTGCTGGAGGCCACCAACGGCAACCAGGCTTTGGCCCTGGCCCAGGCAGAGCACCCGGATGTGCTGCTCCTGGACGTCTCCATGCCAGGCCCCAGCGGCTTTGAGGTCTGTGAAAAGCTAAAAAGCAACCCAGAAACGAATCACATCAAGGTGGTAATGCTCACGGCCTGGGCCCAGCAGTCTAACCGGGAGCAGGGGCTGGCCGCGGGGGCCGACCATTACCTGATCAAGCCCTTCAGCCCCCTGGAGCTCTTGCGCCTGGTAACCAAGCTGGCAGGCGCCTAGGGGCGTGGGTCATCAGCCACCGTAACCGCACCCCTCCATAACCCCTCCGTCCTAAGCCCTGCACCTGTCAAGCTATCGCGACAAAAAACGCTTACCCCAGCCTCTCCCACATCAACCGGTTATCAACCGGGTGCGG
>DYIS01000149.1 GCA_020723545.1 Ktedonobacter racemifer | reverse complement strand
TTTTGAAAGATAGCCATGAGCTCTTCGCTAGAGCGTGTGTCCAGGTTACCCGTGGGCTCATCGGCCAGGATAATGGAGGGGTCGGTGACCAGAGCCCTGGCGATAGCCACCCGCTGCTGCTCGCCGCCAGAGAGTTCCGTGGGCTTGTGATGCATCCGGTCGGCCAGGCCCACCCATTCCAGGGCTTGCAAGGCCTTCTTGCGTCGATTGCCAATGCCGGCATAGATAAGTGGCAACTCCACCTGTTCCACGGCAGGCACCCGGGGCAGCAGGTTAAAGGTCTGGAAGACGAAGCCGATCTTCCGGTTGCGAATGGCGGCAAGTTGGTTGTCGTCCAGGCGGGAGACCTCGGTGCCGTCCAGGATGTAGGTGCCGCTGGTGGGCTGATCCAGGCAGCCGATGATGTTCATCAGGGTGCTTTTCCCAGAGCCCGAGGGGCCCACGATGGCCACCAACTCGCCCTTGCCGATCTCCATTGAAATCCCTTGCAGGGCGCGGACCGAAACATCGCCCATTCTATAAACCTTGGTCACTTTGTCTATCTTGATCATGGCCATGACTCCAAGTCACGAGCAACTGGCATTTTGCCAGCCGATCGCCCGACTGTAAATCAGCCTTTCGCCTTTTATCTGGGGCTTTATCTCATCATGAACCTACCGCCGGTGGGAGGCATGCCGCCGAAAAAGCTTCTGCCGCCGGCCAGGGGCTGGTTGGTGGCAGTGGTGACGATGACCACCTCCTCGCCCTCTTTCAGGCCCTCGGTGACTTCAGTGAACTGGTCATTGCTCATGCCGGTGCGAATCTGTTTCTCCACCAGTTGGCCATTTTCCATCACCTGGACGGTGCGCAGGTTGCGATTCACCTTGATGGCCCGGTTGGGCGCGTAGAGGACGTTGGTCTTCTGCTCCACTACGATATTGGTGTTGGCCGTCATGCCCGTCTTGACTGGGGGTCAGCGGAGACGATGCCGATTTGCACCAGGTAGGTCACTACGCCGGACTGCACCGTAGCTCCGGGTGCCACGGAGATGACCTTCCCCTGCAACCGCACGTTGGGCAGGGCATCCAAGGTAATGTTCACCTCCTGCCCCACGTTCACCTTGCTTATCTCAGTCTCATCGACGTTGGCATCGATGCGGAGCTTGCTCAGGTTGATCAGGGTGAACATAGGTGTGCCACCGCCAACCTGTTCCCCGGGGTTGGCGCCCACTGAGGCCACGATGCCGTCGAATGGAGCTATGAGAGAGGCATTGGCCAGGTTCAAGCGCACCAGTTCCAGAGCCGCCTGGGAGTTCTTCATGGTATTCTCCAGGACGCGTATATCGTCGGTCGAGGTGCCGGCGGTGGCCTTGGCATAGTTGGCAAGAGCAGTCTGGTAATCAAGGGAGGCCTGCTGCAGGGCCACTGACTGGGGCATGGCGCCGATGCCAGACATCCAGGAGATCTTGTCGTAATCCGCCTGGGCTTTCTGCAGGTTTATGGCGGCCTTTTCTAACGTGGACTTGGCGATTACGATGTCCTCGGGCTTCGGGCCGGCTTTGGCCTGGGCCAGCTTGATCTGGTTGGTCTCCAGGGTTGCCTGGGCCTGAACGAGCTGTAGCTCCAGGTCCTGCGTTTCCAGGCTAGCCAGAACATCGCCGGCCTTCACCACGTCGCCGACCCCGACGTTGACCGACTTCAATCGGCCGCCAGTCTTAAACGAAAGCTTGGCCTGGTTCACCGCCACAATGGGGCCAGTGGTGTTCACCGTAGCCACCAGATTGCCTCGCTGCACCTGGACGATTTGATTGCGAGCAGCCGCGGCTGCTGCCATCTGGGCTGGGCTCCCGACAATACGCTCATAGCCGACCTTGCCGGCCACAACGGCTATGAAGAAAGCGCCGATCAGTATCAAAATCCTTTGGATGTTCATTGCACCCTCCAATTGGCGATGATTGATGTGAGCGGGCCTTAAAGCTCTTCCAGCGACCACCCGGTGCCGCGGCCGAATCTGGTGCGGAGCACCGCGCCCAGGCCCAGGGCAAGAACGATGCCGATCACGAGCCAGCCCAAATAAGGGATGATGCTGGCCTGGAATACCAGGACTAAGCCCACGAGCATGTCCAGGAGCACCGACTCCGCTCTAAGCCTGGCCATCCTGGCCACCCCACGTCCCACCGCCAGGCTTACCGCCACCACTCCCACTACGGACAACGAATACAAGATAACGACGACCAGCAGCACCAGGGGAAGTCCAATGATGTTAATGACCAGAAGAAATCCCACCAGGAAGAAGAACAGATAGCCGAGAAGCCCCACCACCAGGTTCGCCGCAAGCTGTCTCCCGCCTTGCAGCGATTCCGCCAGAACGTGTATCCTATCGGGGAAGACCAAAGCTACCGTCACGGTCATAGCAGCCAAAACAGCGAAAGATGCCAGATACCACCAAATGCCCTCCAGGCCACGGCGGTGCAGCCCGAAGGGAAGAAGCCAGAAATCGGATACCCTGGCTCCCCATTCAGCTCGCCAGGCACCCGGCACCGGCATGCCTGCACCCGGGGCAGGGGGAGTGGCTCTCTCTATGCGCTCTCCCCTGAGCCGCCAGAAGCCCTGGACATTCCGCTCCGGCAGCACAAAGGCTGCCAGGTAAATCACCAGGACGCCAAGCAGAAAAAGACCCACGATCAGATAGACCGCGTTCTTGCTTGGCATGTCCGCTCACCTCCCAAATATCAATAGTCGCTCACCTGGCGGCCTTTCGATTGCACGCACAAAAGCTGGGGAAGCAGCGCCGCCGATGCCAGGAGAAGCAAGCTCAAACCAACGAGAAAGTCACCGTGCAGGCCAGCGCTGAAGCCAGAGGCGTAATCGAAGAGGCCTGGGACTTGGTCCACTACGTCTCTCAGGGCGACCTCGGGAGCGGCAGCCACAGAACTTAACCAGGCACCCAACGCATCCAGCGTCTCAGGCAACTGTGGCATCCAGTGAAACAATCCCGCCACATCGTCGGCCACGAGCAAAACACCCAACACACCAATGGCCGGTGCCACAGCCCTGAGAAGGAGGCGTTGCCAGCGCGGGAGCGGCATAGGGGCTTCTTCTAACTCAGAGAGCTTCGCCATGACCTGCTGAGTGAAGATAGGCGAGAGTTCATGAGTTGGGAGCTTTTCCACCATGGTTACCGCCCGTCCCAGCTCCCAGAGATATCTGACGCAGCCCGAGCAGTCCTTGAGGTGCAGAGCGACCTGCAGCCTGGAGGCGGCGTCTAATCTGTTTTCTTGATACCGATGCAAGATCTCTTTCGAGAGATGCTGGCCCATGGCAACTTACTATTATTCCGATTCGCTCTCTTGGTCTATCCAAACCCGCTGGCCTACCGGCATCCCGCCGGTGGAACTGCCAAGAGCGCGCACCGGACTTTTGCTTTCATATAGTAATACAACAAATTCCCGGATATCTTTCACTGCGTCTTAAACAAAAAGCCCCAGTTGGGTGAGCCAGCCGGGGCGACACGCAGGCCGGGCCAACCTCACCCCTTGCTCTTCTCCGGGTCACCCCAGCTCTCCAACAATTTGGAGCGCAGTTGCTCCTTGGCCCGGAAAAGGTAGGTGCCCACCGTATTCTCCGGCAGGCCCAGGATGTTGGCAATCTCCTCATAGCGCAAGTTCTCCCGGTACCTGAGCAAGACCACCGCCCGATATTTGTCCGGAAGTGACAACAGGGCCCGCTGCAACGCCGCCTGCACTTCTTGTCGTTGAATGAGCTCCTCAGGATCCACCGTCTCAGAAAACAGGCCAGGGATTTGCTCGGCTGCCTCATCCAGCGATACGGTGGGGGTTTTGCGCTGCTTCAGATAGTTCAGGCTCAGGTTTATGGCGATGCGATATAGCCAGGGCGAGAATCGACCCCCGGGGTGAAAACCCCTGAGCCCAGCATAGGCCTAGAGAAAAGTCCCCTGGGTCAGATCGTAGGAATCCTCCCGATCACCTACCATGCGGTAGATCAGGCGGTAAATGCGGTCCTGGTAGCGAGCCACCAGCTCACTGAACCTCTCCCGGTCCACCAGGGCCTGAGCTACCAAGGCCTCGTCGGAGTCATTCACGGTCATACACTGGCTCACCCCTACCTGCTATTCCCGGTCGCCAGCCCACGTTGTTCCGGGCAAACCCTGGATGTCTTCATCGAGCTCTTGGGCACGATCCTAGTTCGACGTCACTATGGCACCGGATTGTGAATGTCTGATGAAGTCTTCCTCGAGTTCTTGGTCACGATCCTAGTTCGACCCTAGACCTTGATCTCCTTCCATTTGCCGGAACGGTAGCGCAGGGTCATGAACGTGGCCCGGCAGATGAAGTCCGCTGCCCACCCCTGCCACACGCCGAAGAGACCCAGGCCCAGGCCGAGGCCCAGCAGCCAGCCAACCGGCAAGCGCAGACCCCAGACCCCCGCTACGGTCACCATCATCGCTCCCCGGGTATCGCCGGCCCCTCGTAAAGCGCTGCCCAGGATAATGGCCATAGCCTGCAAGGGCTGGGCAAGTCCGATGAAGGTGAGGCACATGGCCCCCAGCCGGAGCACGTCCGGGTCCTGAGAATACAGGCCAACCAACTGGCGCCGGAAAAGGATGATCAGAAGTCCCATGGTGCTCATCCAGACCAGGCCAGAGCGCAAGGCCTGTAGGGCGCTCTCTTCCGCCCTCCTGGGGCTCCTGGCGCCCAGGTTCTGGCCCACCAGGGTGGTGGCGGCCACGCCGAAGGCGAAGGCGGGCATAATGGAGATGGAGGCAGCATTGAAGGCGATCTGCTGGGCCGCCAGTTCCGCCGTGCCCAGGGACACCACCATGATGGAAAAAGCAGTCATCCCCAGGCTGAAGGTCAACTGCTCCAGGGCAGCGGGCCCGCCGATTTTCAAGAGTTTGCCCAGCATGTCTCGCTGCGGGCGCCAGCTACCAAACCAGGAGAGCTTTAAAACCGAACCGCGCTTGAAGAGCACATAGAGCAACATGGCGGCGCCGATGGCCCGGGCAGAGGTGGTAGCGATGGCCGAGCCTCTCACCCCCAGGGCAGGAAAGCCAAATTTGCCGAATATATGAGGACGTAATCCAGGCCGATGTTCACGAAATTGATAAAGCCAGTCACCAACATGGGGGTTCGGGTGTCTCCAGATCCGCGTAAGGTGCCACTGGCGATGAGCCCCAAAGCCATCACCAGAGAAAAAGTGGAAATGATCCGCAGAAACGAGCCTCCCTGCTCGCTCACCTGAGGGCTCCCGCCCATGAGAGAGATGACATCTTTGCTGAACAGGAACCCGAAGGCCGCCACGACGATAGAGACGGTTCCGCCCAGCACCAGCGATTGTTTGGCCACTCGTTGGGCCTGGTCCTTGCGCTGAGCGCCCACAAAACGGGCCACCAGGGCAGTATTGCCCACCGACAGCCCCATGAAGGTGACCAGGAGCACGTTCATCACCTGGGTGGCCAGGCCCACTCCGGCGATGGCATCGGGCCCCAGGCGGCCAACCATCATCAGATCCACCACGCCCAGCATGGTTTGCAGCAGATTCTCCACCAAACTGGGCCAGGCCAGGTCCAGAAGCTGGCGGTTCAGGCTGACCTTTCGTTCTACGGGATAAGCCTCGGCTTCTAAGGCCGGGGCTTCTCCTGCATGACTCTCAAGACGGATTTTGAAACGTCGTGCGATTCGCCAGTCCAACTTTGCTCCTATCCCAAGTGCAACTGCTTGATGATCAGATAGGCCAAGGCTGCCAGGCCCGCAGCGGCCGGGATCGTCACCGCCCAGGCAATCAAGATATTGCCCGTCACGATTCACCGCACCATAGCCCTCATCTTCGTGGCTGGGCTTCGGGCCCAAGGAAGGCAGTGGGAGGACAAACGGCGGCCTCCAACAGCTCCAGGGATCGGGTCAGCGACTCCCTTTCCTCTTCGGAAAGGAACGCTAAGGCACTGGCCAGGCGCTCCTGGGCCTTCTCCTCGAATTCTCGCAAGAGCAAACGTCCACGGTCAGTTATGCGCACCGGAGACTGTCGCCGGTCCAGTGGATCCACCATCCTTTGCACCAGGCCCTTAGCCGCCAGGCCATCCAGGATGCTGGTCATCGTCGGACGGGCGACCACCATTTTTCGCGCCAGTTCACTGGCCAGGCAGTCCCGGGCGCCCAACAGGCATAGGGTCCGAAACTGGGGCATGGTGAGCGGCACCGATAGCTGGTGGTGCCGAACGTCGGCATTAATGGTCCGCATCACTTTCGGCACGACTTCCAGTACCCTCCGAGCACATATGAGGTCTGATCCAACCATGCTCTACCTCTACAAGGTCATAAGATCAGCAAACAGTTAGGTAGGCTAATTATATCCGGGTAGCCCGGCGATGTCAATGGCCAGAGGCCCGTGGCAAGCCTTGTTTCCCCGACACTCTTGTGCTATAATCCTGCCCGCCAGGGCAACGGCACAGTTGTCGGAGAGGTGTCCGAGCGGTTGATGGTGCCGCTCTCGAAAA
>DYIS01000148.1 GCA_020723545.1 Ktedonobacter racemifer | reverse complement strand
TCAGTTGTTGACGTTCTGCGTCGGTCATCCAGATGCCCTGCCAGCGTTGGCTGGCCCGCCATAAGGCCTATGGCCCGGAGGGCGAAGAACGCCAGCTTCAACCGCTCTTCTCGACGATGAAACGCGGGATAACCTTGGTCCTTCGCCTCTCCTCCAGGAAGCTGCGCTCCAGGAGGTTGGTGGTGCGGATGTTCTCGTGATGCACAGCGGGACAACGCAGATAGGCCAGGCACGCGGAGGGTCTCGACAAACGACTTCATGACGGAGGGATAGATGCCTTGGTAGCGCTTCAATACGTCAGTGACGATCATCTCAGCCACCTCCCGATGCGGGGCATAGTAGGCGGCCTGCACCGCCTTCCTGACCTCGTCTCGGGCCGACTGCGGCACCTTATCCGTGACGTTGCGCACCTTGTGCACGAGACAGCGCTGCCGCAGGCTGTGGTACCAGGTCTCAGTGATGGCCCGGATCAGCCCTGGCGCCCCGTCCGAAATCACCATCAGATGGCAGATGGCTGATGGCCGATGGCAGATGGTCCGTCTGCTATCAGCTATCGGCGATCCCGGCCTGCTCCCGCAAGGATTCGTACACCGCGTCCCGAAGGGATACTCGACCTCATACCCCGACAGCCCGAACCGACATTCGTCCCCCTCTTTCGGGGGCTAAGGAGGACTAGCAATGAGTCCCAAGACCGCGCGTGCTCATAGTGCTAAGCCAGCATTGACGCAGAGTGTTCTAGGCATTTTGCGCTTCTGCCGGCATTGTCTAGCTTCGCCACAGCTGCACAGGACTCTCTGTTAGACTACATTACCGGACTTTGCTTCTTAATCGGCATTTTGGTATGGGTAGGATCGGCGTTATGGGGCATAAGCCAGATAATTGAGAAAAGCGACATCCGTTTCGCATGGGGAGCGGGATGCGGATTGCTCATCCTCCTCGTTGGGTGGTGGGCCATTCCAATCATCTTGGGTCTAGGCCCCGTGTGGCTAATAATAGGGGCTCTGTTAGTAGCCAAAAGATCCTGCCCTCTCTGCACGGTCAAGATTTCTGTCAATGCCATTGTATGCCCGAATTGTCATAGAGACCTTCCGCAGAATTGGAGTGGGGCTCTAAAACCAACATCGAAGCGCCGATGAAGGGGGGTGAACATCGGCTAACCCCTGCCTGCCAATCACCCCTGGCCCCGCCGGTTCACCGCCTCCCTAAGAGCCGCTGCTGGAGATAAGGGACACGACCGGCGCCACTGATACGCCCTGGCTCATACCCGTTGCGATAGCCACGATGCTCCCTTCCGCGCTTGCGTCGCTGGTAGTGGCCACGGCCCAGGTAGTCCGTGATTGAAACAAAAGGAGTTCCTGGGCCGGGCGCTGGGCACCCAATCGGATCAAAAGGCCAGGCACATCACCCTCGCCATTCAGCCCATTCCTCCAGAGGGCCTCCAGGGCTTGACGGATTTGCTGGCTTGGTGATATTCTCTTCATGGCGTGAGGTCCTTTGTGCCCTTCCGGGCTGGTTGCTTTTTGGCTCCACCATTGTACCTCACGCCGCTCTATTTTACAGGATTATATAGACATTGCCTACCGGCCCCAGCTTGCGGGTTTCCTTGGGGTCTACGGGAAGGAGACCAAAATCCTGGAGAGGGACATCAGTAATGTATGTTCACCCTCGTTCCCACGTTTGCCCAGTTGAATAGCTTCGCCGCGTCCGCTGTGGCCAGGACGATGCAGCCGTAGGAGGAGGGCCTCACACCAAGATTCTCCCCCCAGAGCACCTTGCCGTTCTTGTCCACGGGCAGGGCGTGAAACCCATTCTCGATGGAGCCGGCCCAGTAGATGCCCATCCAGTAGGGCAATTGCAGCCGCCAGATGTTGGAGTAGGCGCTGGCTATCTTGTCCCGGATCTGAAAGCTGCCGGGCAGGGTGAGCGAGCCCGGACGGCCGGTGGTGACCGGGAACTGATAGACGGCCCGGTTGCCCTCCCAGGCGATCAGGCGCTGGGTGGTCAGGTTCACCTCGATGCGCTTGGCCTCCGGCGGCACCGGCGTGGGCGTGGGGGTGGGCGGGGTCAAGATCGCGATCAGCCGGGCGAGCTGTGCCATCGCCTCCTGGCCATTTGGGTTCACCTGCAATGCCAACTGATACTGCTGCTTGGCCTCCACCAACCGGCCAGTCTTTTCCAGGGCGTAGCCCTTGTTGTAGTACGAGGCGTACAACTTTTCCACGTCGCCTTTGTAGTCCGGGTCCTCCTCGTAGATGGCGGCGAATTTGTTGATGGCCTCATCCCAGTTCCCGGCGTTGTAGTGGGCCTCGCCCTCTACGTAGAGCATGGCCAGGCGCCGCTCGCCCTGGGCGTTGACGTCGTCGGGGATCAACTTCAGGGCCTCGTCCAGGAAGATCACCGCCTGAACCAACTGGTCCTTCTCCACCATCTGCATGGCGTAGTTGAAATAGGCCGAGAAGAGCTTGTTGGTGGAATCGCCGTAGCTTGGGTCGATCTCCTGGGCTTGCTTTATTAACCTTATCGCCTCCGGCCAGTCGCTCTGGGCCCAGGCGCCGTCCAATTGTCTCCACAGGTCAGCCAGGCGGTCGTCGTTGGTGGGTGTGGGGGTGACGGTGGGCGTTGGCGCCGGCGTGGCGGTGGGGATGACGATCAAGGTGGGGGTGGAAGACGGCATAGCGCTGGCCCCCAATGGGGCCAGGGCCCTGGCCAGGCCTCCCAGGCCCAGGAGCCCGGTAAGGGTCAGGAGGATGGCGAGCACCACCAGGACCCCCGCCGCCAGTGGCAGCGCCTGCAGGCCCCGGTTAGCGGCTGCGGGCGGGGGCGGGGTTGGGCATTCTTTACTAGTAAAGATACCCCTGGCATTGGGGATTGACTCTGAAGCCGCCGCCGATCGGTCGACGGGGGTTGCCCCCGTCGAGCCTGAGGACACCGCTCTGCCATTGGCTGGGGCAGCGGCACCGGCCAAATGGTTGGCCGCCAGGCGGGCCCGGGCCCACTGGATCCCCATCTTGGCCCGCTGGCTCTGGGGATTGATGGCCAGGGCCATCTCCAGGCAGCGCAAGGACTCCCGGGGGTCCCGGGCCAGGCCACCCTGCCAGAGCCACGCCTCTTCGTTTTCCGGGTCCAGGGCCAGGGCCTGGGCGAAATAGCGCCGGGCCAGGTCCAGCCGGCCCGCCTCGGCCAGGCGGATGCCCAGGGCCACCAGGGCTTTCACATCTTGGGGCACGCTGACCTTCCTACTCCGTGGAAGTGAGCCTCAGGCTGGGGATGGCGTCCATGTCCCAGCCGTCGCGGCGACCGGCACGATACAGATAATATCCTGCGGCTGCCACCATGGCGGCGTTATCGGTACATAGATCGGGAGGGGGACAGAGCACCGGCAGGGGGACGCGCTCCCTCATCCGCTGTCGCAGGAGCGAGTTCGCCGCCACCCCGCCGGCCAGGGCCACCTGGGCTACACCGTGCTGTTCCGCCGCGGCCCGGGTCTTCTCCACCAGCACCTCCACCATGGCCTCCTGGAAGCTGGCCGCCAGGTCCGCCACCGGCACCTCCCGGGCCACCCGCCCGGCCTCGGAGAGTTTCATGCCCCTGGCCCTTTCATCCGGGGCGGGCCGCCCCTCCCGGGCGCGTTCGCTACCCCGGTCTCCGGTGGCCGCGTGGAGGACCGCCGTCTTGATCCCGGAGAAGCTGAAATCGTGGCTCCCTCGCAGCCAGGCCCGCGGCAGGTGATAGGCGTTGGGTCGCCCTCCCCGGGCGGCCTGCTGAATGGCCGGCCCTCCGGGATAGCCGAGGCCCAGGATACGCGCCACTTTATCGAAGGCTTCGCCGGCGGCATCGTCGATGCTCCGGCCCAGAAGCCGGTACCGCCCGTGCCCGGTCAGGAGCACCAGGTCCGAATGGCCGCCGGATACGATCAGGCACAAGAGGGGAAAGGCCGGCTCGGGCTGGGCCGACCCGAGAGCCAGCAACCAGTTGGCGTAGATGTGTCCCTCCAGGTGGTTTATCCCCACCAGGGGGAGCCCCTGGGCGAAGGCGATGCCCTTGGCCGCATTCACCCCCACCAAGAGCGACCCGGCCAGCCCTGGTCCTTTGGTCACCGCTACGGCGGCCAGGTCCTGCCAACCCACCTGGGCCTCAGACAGGGCCCGGTCCATCACCGGGATGATGGCCAGCATGTGCTGCCGCGACGCCACCTCCGGCACCACCCCGCCATATTCCCGGTGGATGTCGATCTGCGAGGCGACCACGTTGGAGAGGATGGTGCGTCCGTCATCGACCACCGCCGCCGCGGTCTCGTCGCAGGAGGTCTCAATGCCCAAGATCTTCACTGGGGAGCTCCTTCCATGGTGGGTAGATCGGCCAGATAGAGCCGGTTGCCGGTCAGGAGAAACATCCTCCCCTGCTCCTCGTCCACGGCGATCCCTCTCATCTGGCCCAAAATCCCCGGGCTCTTACCCTCCTGAAGCTGACCCTCCTGGAACTGCCGCAGATACCGGCCGTCCTTGGTAAACTGGAGGACGCGCCGGTTGACCCGTTCTACCACGTACAGGGAGCCGCTGGCCGGGACCACGAAGAGCCCCGAGGGAGCGGATATCGGCTGGTCCAGGCCCTGCCAGCGAAAGGGCTGGAATTTCCCTGAATCGAAGCGGGCCATCACCCCGTCCGCCATGAGCACGTAGACCGAGCCATTGACCTGTAGGTCCACGGCGCGGGCCAGGTTCACGGGCGAAGGCGAGTTGAAGTAGTCGCTGGACTGGCCCTGGTAGCCACTGGCCCGGGCCGGGTACTTCCAGATTTGGTTCTGCTTGGTGTCAAGGAGATACAGGTTGCCCGCGTCCGCCGCCATGGCCGCAGGGGCCTGCCAGCGGGAGTGATCGCCCAAACGGAAGGCTCGCAGCCCGTCCGCGTCATAGGAGAAAACGTTGCCGTCCAGGTCCAGAGCCAGTATCCCTCCGGGCCTGCCAGTCATGTCCACCAGCTTACCCACAATGCACTCCCCGACTCTTTGTCCCGACTGCAGTAGCACCGGGTTCGCCCCCACCCTCTGTACGGCATCACCGGCCGGGCTCAGGGTCAAGCCGTATACCCGGTTCGTGCCCTTGTCCAGGACGAATAGCTGGTTGCCCTGGGCCACCACCCGGGACAGGCTGACATTCTCCTTGTTGAAGTCCGCCAGCGCCGTCAATCCGTAAAGCCGCACCACCCGGGACAGATGGTCCAGCCCCCGCTGCACCCCGTCGATCTCGGTGATCCACTGGCGTTCCGGCGGTGCCAGGGAGCGAGCTTCACCCAGAGCCTTCCATGCTGCGTACAAGGCCTGGGAGCGATGGCCGGGGTCGTCGGCCGATTGTGCCACCTCCAGTTGCCGGGCGGCCAATCCCAGGGCGGCGGTGGCCCGGGCCTCCCTGAGCCGCGGGAGGCCGAAGCGCAGCAACAGGGCCAGGCCCAGCAGCAGCAAGAGGGCTAGGAGCACCGCCAGTGCCACCATCCACCACCGGCGCACGGAGAGGCCTGGTTTCTTTACCAGTAAAGAAGTCCGCAGTCCTTCCCAGGCTGCGCGTATCCCGGCCGATATCTGCCCCCTGGTCAGCCGTCCCCGCTCTGAGGCCCCCGGTGCTGCCCTGGCGCTTACGCCGCCCACCGAAAGCTGGATCACCCGCGGGACAGTGACCCCGGTCGATCTGGAAGACAGGCCGGTGACCGGCGAGGCCGGCCGTTCCTCCGCCCGTGGGACCGGGAGCCCGGTTTCTTTACCAGCAAAGAACTCTTCCGCCTGGATGGGCAGGGCCAGTTGAGCCGGTTTTTCGACCTTCGGCCGTCTGCGCGCCGTGGGGCCGGCCTGGTGGGCGGTTGTGGCGGGCCGCCGGGCTCCTTTGGGGGGCAAAGCTTGGCCGGGCTCGCTCGGGCCCACGGGCTGAACCTGGATGACAATGCATGCCAGGGTGCGTGTCCCGGCCGCCTGGGCCAGGCGTCCTACCCCCAGGGCTGGGTCGTGGCCGGCCAGGGCCACCCTGATCTCCTCGTCGGCCAGTGCCTGGGCCAGGGAGGTCTGCGCTAGCACGATCACGTCCCCTGGCTCCAGGTCCCGGTGGAAGAGGTCCGGCAATAGATCGGAGGCGGTGCCCAGGCCCGGGGACGAGGGTTGGTCTTTCACTGGGGGCCCGCCCAGCCAGGGGGATTGGGTGGGGATGCGCGAGATGGAATCACCGTGGATCAGATAGGCCAGGGACGGCCCGGCCTGGGCCAGGAAGAGGTCGTCCTCCCGCACTACCGCGCAGGACACACCCGCCAACTGCCGCATGCCAGGCAGGGCATTCTGGTTCTCCTGCCACAGCAGTTGGTTGGCCGCCTTCACCGCCCGGATCAGGCCGGCGGTGACGCTGCCTGAGGTGCGGTGGTACTCCTTTTCGATGGCCTGGACCAGCTCTCTCTCGGCCTCGCCGCCCAAAAGGCCAGGCGTCTCCACCGCCACGTACAGATCGCCGCGCTCGCCCCCAGCCCTGGAGAAG
>DYIS01000147.1:5948-6603 GCA_020723545.1 Ktedonobacter racemifer | reverse complement strand
CTATAGATGAAGTGGTCCAGGACCGAGGCCGCACAGAGCACGCTGTCGAAGGAAAAACGGCGCAAAGCCTCCACCTGCACCTGGGGGTCGGTATGGCCACTGATGGAGATGTAGCGCACCAGGCCCTCCTCCCGAGCCTTCACCGCCGCTTCCAGGGCGCCGCCAGGAGCGGTGATCTTGTCCAGCTCCTCGAAGGAATAGATATTATGCATTCGCCACTCGTCCACTCGGTCGGTCTGCAGGCGCCGGAGGCTTTCCTCCAGTTGGCGTCGGGCGCCATCCCGGGTGCGGTCGAAGGCCTTGGTGGCGATCCACATCTCTCTTCGCCGCTGCTCTACCACCATGCCCAGCCTCTGCTCTGACTGCCCCTGCGAGTAGATCCAGGCCGTATCGAAGTAGCGGATGCCGCGGTCAATGGCGGTGTTCACTATCTGGATCGCCTCTTCTTCGGTGCAGCTTTGGCTGTCCACGATGCGCTGGGCACCGAAGCTCAGTATGGGAAATCTCTCGCCGGTTTTCCCGAATGGCCTGGTTTCCATGGCCTTACCTCCTCGGACGTATACATCCTATCATATGTAACGTATACCATGCAACGAGCTTATGATAGAGTAAAGTGCGTATCGAGAGGATTCTTTACTAGTAAAGAAACTGGCTT
>DYIS01000147.1:0-5938 GCA_020723545.1 Ktedonobacter racemifer | reverse complement strand
ACCAAGCAATGCCCTATCGTCGTGTTCGCATGGAGTATAGCTCCAACTGGCTTGCCAGCCGCAGGACCTTTTGCCCGGCCCCCACCAATACGTAAAGTTGTTGGCCGATGATGGTTAAAAGGGCCAGCCCGGTCGCAAACCGGCCCAGGACCAGGTAGAGCGCCAGGACGAGGATCGCCACCAGGAGGAGGATTGCGCCTAAAGTGGTGGTCTCGAAGAAGTGCCGGAAGAAGAAATAGTAGGCGCGTCCAGTGGCCCGGAGCATGCTACGCCGCTCCAGGTACACGGCGCTGATGCGGGCGTACTCGAACACCACGCCGTGGCCCAGGAGGCCCAGGGGGAGGGCTAACAGCACCGAAATCTTTACCAGTAAAGAAGATGTCACCGCCGCCACCAGACCGATGACCAGGACCATCAGGCTCAGGCAGAAGAGCGAGATGATCCACAGGCGCAGGAATGGAAAGAACCACCGGCGGCACCCTGGCCAGAAGGGGGATTTGGCCGGCGGCTCCCCCGTACGCCGCAGGGTCTCCAGTACCCCTCCGGCAAAGAAGGCGTAGGCCAGGCCGTTGAGCAGAAACACCCCTCCAGCCAGGACGACGTACAGGAGAAGACCGCCTGGCCCCTTCCCGGCGCCCTGTTCCAGCCTGGCTGCCGCCCCCAGTCCAATCAGGTCCGCCACGAGGTTCAGGTCTGGCCCACGGGCAAGCTGTTGGGCCCAGGGGCGGTGGCCGATGAGCTGCCAGAGGAACAGATAGACAGGGACGGTCATGATGAGGGCCACGATCAGGTTAGAAAGATACAAGGGCACGGCCAACCACCAGTGCTGAGCCGTATCCCGCAATCCTTTCCCGAAAGCCCTGATTATGCCCATGCGACCTACCCGTAGAACCCGATCAACTGCAAGATGCTCTGCATCCAGAAGAGCCAGCGGGAGCTGAGATCAGCCAAAGGGCCGTACTGCACGTTCACCGTGCGGCCATTGTCCAGGACGTTAAGCTCGATGGCCAGCTTGCCCTGCGGGTCGGCCATGGCGCTGACCAGCGGGGAGGGTGTGGAATAGGTGTACTTAACCGTTTTGCCCACTCCATCCCACTTCTCCCGTTTGGTGCTGCTGTCCCGGAAGCCGGCCAGGATCTCTACCGGGATGATCACGTCACCCTTGCGCTCGATTACGACTTTGGAGGCATAGCTGCCATCCTTTTGGCGTTGGGTTTGGGCCCGGACCAGGGAGTAATCTACGATGCCGGTGCCGTAGACCAGGGCATCGAAGAACCATTTCATGTCCTCGCCGGACACCTCGTTGACCACGGCGATGAAATCCTCGGTGCGAGGATGATGCCAGCGCCACCGCTGGACGTAGGCCTGCAGGGCCTTGAGCATGCGTTCCTGGCCCAGATAGCTCTCCAAAGTGGTCAAGACCAGTGCCGGCTTGGAGTAGGCGGCGACTTCGTAGTTCTTCAGCTCCCAGGCCCGGCCGTAGATGACGGTGCTGGCGGGAACCATAGCGTATTGCCCTCGATGCAGGTAGAGATAGCCAAACTTGAGTCGAGGGCTATTGGCGACGGATGTTTCCTTGCCGTAGAGTTTGTCCAGAAGGCGGGTGGTGGCGTAGTCGGCGAACCCCTCGTCCATCCAGGGCTCCTCCATCTCGTTGGTAGCCACCAACATGGGCCACCACTGGTGGGCAGCCTCGTGGATGGTGACCATTTCCAGGAAGTGGACCTCTCCACCGTCGGTCATAAATGTTGGCAAGCCGAGAGTGCCCATCCCAGCAGTGATGAGAGTAGGGTATTCCACGCCACCGGCTCCCCCGGCGTCGGCCGGGGTGTCCACCACGGTCAGCCGGGCATGGGGGTAAGGGCCGAACCACTGGCCAAAGTAGACGAGGGCGTTTTCGGCGGCAGTCAGGTAGCGCTGCACCAGGGGCTCACTTTCCGGCTGGTAGAGCAGCAAGACCTCGGTGTCGGCCACCTGTCGTGTAGCGGAGCGGTAGCGGGGGCTGGCCGTCCACGCGAAGTCGCTCACGTGCTGGGCGCGGTAGCTCACGGTCTTGGTGCCATCGCCGTTGAGGGTCTCCTTTTGGGGCAAGCCGGTGGCCCCTACCACCAGCTCGGCAGGCAGCGTGATAGTCACGTCGTAGGTGCCGAAGTCGGCGAAGAACTCGCTGTTGGCATGAAACTGGTGCTTGTTCCAGTGGCCTCGGTCGTATACTGCCATCTTGGGGTACCATTGCCCGGCCAGGACGAAGTCTCCGGCGAGACCGGTCCGGGCGAAGAACCGCGGCAACTGGGCCTTCCATTCCACCGCCAGTTGGATGGTCTTGCCGGCGGCCCGCGGCGTGGGCAGCGACACCCGCAAGATCGTCTCGTCAACCTGGCTGGTAGCCAGGAGGTCCGGGCCGTTCACGATGGAAATGGCCGTGACGTCGGTCCACCCCCGCCGCTGGGGATCGGACTTGAAGCCCCGGCTGACCCCCCGGGACTCTCGCATCCAGGTGGTGTTTTCGTCCCTGAAAGCGTTCAGATAGAGGTGCAGGTAGAGCTCAGCCAGGGCCTCCGGGGAATCGTTGAGATAGGTGATGGTCTCTTTGCCGGCAATGATTTTGGCCTGGGCATCGTAGGCGGCCTCGATCTGGTAGGAGGCAATGGCCTTAGCCTGGCTGGCTTGAGCCGGGGCCGCCTGGCTCATAAAGCCGGCAAGGGTCAAGAGGCTCGCCAGGCAGGCGCAAGCTACCATCGAGGCCCGGAAAGGCTTGGCAGTTCTGGCTCCCAAGTGCGTGGTGACCACTTTATCAGGCACCTTCTCAGGCACCTTCATAGGGTGAATTCTTGGAATGCAGCCTTAAGGTTGCAGTCCAGGCAAGATTTTTGCTGCCGAGACCGCTAGGGGCGCAGTTGATCCTCCCGCCCCGATGCGGCATCGGGGCGGGAGGATTGGCCACGAGGGCCCAGAAATAAAAGAACGATCTCAGCGAACTCCGCGTTCTCCGCGGTAAACGCTGTCGTCGGTTTGCGGTGAAGTTTCATTTGTAAATGATGATGCCAGGCACCGCACCAGTGCCTCGGCGAAGTCCACGCCGTGGGCTACCAGTGCCGGTTCCACGCGGTCGATGGTATCGGTGGGCCGATGGAGGTTGGGGGCACAGCCCCGATGGTCCTGGGCCATGATGGTCAGGCTGGGGATGCCCCCGCGGGCGAACCAGATGGAGTCGAAGTCGCCGGTGCGCCAGGTGCCCGGTTTCACGTCGGCGAAAGGCGGTTCGGAGGCCAGAGCCTTGGCTTGTCTCCAGAGGACGTTACGATAGCCTACGTCCGTGACCATGCCAGTGAGCTCCACGAAGCAGAGCTTCCCAGCCCCGCAGTTATCGATATTCAAGAGGCAGGTGTTCTCGGGGTCCAACTCCCGGCGATGGGCTCGGAAGTAGGCGTGACTCCCCACCATCCCTGCCTCCTCGGCGCCGGTGAGAACCACCTGGACGCCCAGGTCCGGTGGCGGGTCTGCCCAGAGCCGGGCGGCGGTGGACAGCGCCACGCCCACGCCGGTGGCATTGTCATTGGCGCCGTTGACGTAGCCTAAGCGGAGATAGTCCACTGCGGTCATTGCCCCCTGGATCAGGAAGTACAGCGCCAGCACTATTCGCAGGGCGCCGATGACCGGCTCACCGATGCGAAGCAAGCCCAGGAGCAAGAGCACGGGCGCCAGGGCCACCAGGGCCAGGCTGATCAGCAGCGATTGCCGGAAGCCCCTGACCAGCGAGGGCAAGTACAACAGGGAGGCAGGGGCCGAGTCATAGTGGGCCATGAGGATAGCCGTTCTGGCCGCCTTTTGCCCTGGGGTTGCCCTACGTCCGATGACGTTGACCGATCTACCTCTGGGGGCAAGGTAGGTGGCGGGGGACGCGCGCCAGTCGAAATACAGGAAGAGCAAGACGGCGGAGGCAAAGGCCAAAGCCAGGCTGGCCCAGGGCGCTAGAGGAGCCAGTAGTAAACCGGCAATGAGCCCTGACAGCATCCAGAGCACCGGCCAGACGTAGACCCTGGGCGTGGCAAAGCTTTCCAGGTGGACCTCCGCCCCCAGCCTTTTCAGATGGTCGCTCAGGACCTGGGCCGCCTGGGTTTCTCGGGGGGTGGTAGCGCCCCGATGCGGCAGAGCGGCCAGGTCCCGGATGACGGCCATGGGATCTAATGCCACCTCCGGGGTCCCCGAGGCCGCTCGGGGTGTCGTTGCGTGCTCCTCTGTTGCGCCAGCAGTATCGGGCATCAGCCCCCTCCGGTCACGGTGAGCGGTATTGGTGTGAAGACCAAAATGAACACGATGACCAGCAGGATGGCCAGGGCCTGACGCGGCGCATCCAGGCGGGTGAGGTCGTCCAGGGGCTCAGCGTGTCGCTGTCCGAACACGTAGACCAGAATGGCCCAGAAGATCCATCCACTCCAGATCAGGCCCAGAAGGATCAAGGCGAAGATGATGAGACGGGTCAGGAGCCGGGAGCGCCCGCCCAGAAGGGCGTAGACCACGTGCCCGCCATCCAACTGCCCGGCCGGGATCAGGTTAAGGCCGGTCACCAGGAGCCCGGCCCAGCCGGCGAAGGCCACCGGGTGCAGGAAGACGTCCAGGCCGCCACTGGGCAGGAAGCGCCCGAACACGAGGATTTTCAGAAGGGCATAGAGAAGCGAGTTGCCCTCCATCATCACCGGCTCGTTGGAGGGGATGGGCTGCACTGGAGACATGGATAGGCCCAGGATCAGGATGGGGATGGCCAAGACCAGGCCCGCCAGGGGCCCGGCGGCGGCGATGGCGAGCAGGGTCCGCCGGTTCGTGGGCGGTGCCTTCATCTGGATGAAGGCACCCAGGGTCCCGAAGGGCCCCAGGGGCATAGGGATGAAGAATGGCAGGCTCACCGGGGTGCCGAGAAGGCGGGCCACGGTGTAGTGCCCCAGCTCGTGAGCCAGGAGGATCGATAGCAGGCTGGCGGCAAAGGGGACGCCAGCCAGGGGGTGGAAGATGGCTTGAATCGGATCGAGGATCACCATGGTGGCACCGGCATACAGGCAGGACAACACCGTCAAGACAAACATGAGTCCGCTGAGCCAGGCCCGGGTGGGCCTGACCGTGATCAATCCGGGCATGGCCCAGATGGCGTCGTCGGGGCCGTCCTTGCGAAACAGCGCGGTATAACCGAGCTCTCGAAGCCTCGGGGCCACGAAATCGTAGGCCCGGGTGGCGTCGGTCAGGAGGCGGCCGCGCAGCCTCGCCCCGCCACCTGGGACTTTTCCCAGCGTCACATCGCGCACCTGGAACACCTCGCCCACCGCCCATTGCAACCGGTTTCTCAGTTGCTCCGCAACGTCTATACTTTCGTCCACTGAAAACTCCCCGTAAGGATTTTTGGCCTCGCCACTGGCGCAAACAGGCAAGTTCTTTACTATAAGCTATTTCAAAATTGGGTCGGGCTATGGTAAACTCGGGGCATGAGCCGGCATGACTTGACAGTCCTGGAGACTCCCGGTGTCTGCCAGACACCGGGAGTCTGCCCTCTAGGCCTTTTGTCTGATCGCTCTCATCTTGTGGTGCATTCCGCGAATTTTGGAATAAGTTCTAGTAAAGAAAGCCCCCGCACATTGTAGCACAACTGCGAACCCGAGCATAGATGTTATCGCGCAGATTCTGTTGTCCCGTGGGGGAACCGCGGCTCTTCCCATCGGTATTGACACCGGCGGGCACGGCGCTTATTATACCTACCTCGAGGCAGCGGTGATTAGGTATTGGGAGGTTGATCATGGCCAGCAGGGTCTACTTCGCCGGCATGCGGACCGGGTATGGTCGCAATCTCATGGACAAGGTGGGCCAGCTCTTTGAGATGGCCGGCTTCTCCGAATTCATATCCAAAGGCGATATGGTGGCCATCAAGCTGCACGTGGGGGAGCCGGGCAAC
>DYIS01000146.1 GCA_020723545.1 Ktedonobacter racemifer | reverse complement strand
AAGCGAGCCGAGGACTTTTCTCGGCTTGGATGGGGAACGCGCCACAACGCTGCTTGGCTGCGGTCGTTGGGCGTCTATCGCCTCTCTGGAACGGTGCGCTATGGGGGTCCTGCGACAGCTTCGGTGTGAACACCATCGGAGAGCCGTGTGATCGAAAAGGTCACGCACGGATCGATGGGGAGGCGCTGGCAACGGAGGGGCTCTATGGTTGAGCGGCCTATGCGCCGGGCGGAAACGACCGGGATCAGCTCGCTCGCCTACGGAGACGCCGCACCGTGCCAGTGCCATACCCTACATAATGCATCAGCGTAGCGCGGCGAATCAAAAAAGCCACCAGGAACCTTTCTGGCGGCTCCGGCCGAGCGCAAATTCTTTACTAGGAAAAGAGCAGGGCAGCACGTCTGCGGAGCACTAACGCCACTTGCTGGCGGGATAGGCGATGTTGCCGCCGTTGCTCTTCAGGTACCCGATGACCGCGTGTCTGGCTGCTTCGGGGTTAATTCTCCTGAGCTGTTTGTAGTCGATACGGGGTCCAGGTCTCATACTGCTTCGCATCCTCCTCGGTGATATGCCTATGACCCGACCATTCTAACACAAGCTGCACGTATTCAGCGTAGCCGAAGGAGTGTATAGCATGTCCTGGACACCGCACGACTCTTCTTGACAACCCCGGCCTCTTGTGCTATCCTTCAGGCAACTGAATATGAGACGAGTTCCCGGCCTTCACTAGAAGAACCGGGAGGGGCGTAGGCTGAAAGGCCGAGGCTGGGCGAAAGCCTATCATGACGACCTAGGACCACGGTCCAAAGAGCAGGTGCTCTCGAACTGGAAACGACCGTGAACCTGACGGTCGTTTTTTGTTTCTCTGGGGCTCTCACGGTTGTTATCCGCCCACAGGCGGAAGCAATACCCCCCAACATGAGGGCCGAGCTTAGGCTGGGCAAACAAGACGACTGGCAGATCGGGGGGAAAGCCTGACGCAACGCGCGTAAGCCCTGAGGTTTAGGCCCAGGCAGCGCAAAGAAAGGGGATAAGACATGGCAGGCTCAGTGAACAAGGTGATCCTGGTGGGACGCCTTGGCCAAGACCCCGAGACTCGGGGAGAGGGCGAGAAGCAGGTGGTGAAGCTCTCACTCGCCACCAGCTTCAAGTCCGGGGACAAGGAGCACACTGAGTGGCACGATGTCGTGGCCTTCGGCAAGCTCGGAGGAATGGCGGCCAGCTACCTGGTCAAGGGCCGCTTGGTCTACGTGGAGGGGCGCCTCCGCAACAACACCTGGACCGACCAGGAGGGCCAGAAGCGCCGGCACACCGAGGTGGTGGCCACCAACATCACCTTCCTGGACAGCGCTAAGGCCGAATCCGGAGAGCCGGAAGAGGAGGAGCCTGGGGACGTACCATTCTAGCGACATGCGGCGGGGAGAGATCTCCCCGCCTCGGCAACGAACCTTAACACTGATGAAATCTCCCTGCCGCCAGGCCGCCTGGGCCGCGGCGAAGCGGCAGATGGAGGCATGACGCTGCACTGCTTCGGAATTCCCTGAAGAAATCTACCAGGGCGGGCTCCTCCCCGCCCTGATTGACTCATCCTACTTTGTCCTTTTCACCTGGTTGTCCTCCGCTCACACGAGCGGTGGCAATATCTCCCCCTACCGTGACGGCCCGCCCTGGCAGGACACCATGGTGCCGATGGGGGAACCATGACGACGCTCCCCACTGGGAGCTAGGAGTAATTCTTAGCGCCAGGGGGAGCGGGCTCATCGCTCTCCCCTGGGCGGAAAGGAGAAAGCGATGAGCGGGATCAATGTCTCCCGCCGGGAATTGGCGGCCCGACGGAGGACCTGGGAGAAACTCCTTCTCGCCGCCGAGCGGCTGGACGTCGCCCAGTATCCAGTAATCGCTGCCACGTTGGTGGCGTCCGCGGTCAGTTGGGGCGGCATCATGCGTTTCGTAGATGCCATCGCCGTTAAGCGTGGAGAGGAGGCCCGCCAGGCGTTCCTGAGCTATGTCTGGGACGAACTCAGGGATGCCCTCTCCCTGGGGCCGGGGGAGCCCCGTAAATAAACAACCCCTGGGGGATCACGTTGAGTATCAACTCGGCGTGATCCCCTGCCTCCGGCGTGGCTTGGCCCAGACGGTGTACATAGAAGGCCAAGACCCTCTCCCGAACGTCGGACAGGGGCGTGGTGAGCAGGTCAAATGACAGGCATTCCTCAGCTACAAGTCGCCCGTTTGCCTTCACCCCCAGCCAGAGGATAAACCCGCTCTTCCCATGGGGCCGCGGCGTGGTTCGGATGCGCTGTTCCAGCCAGTCGCATAGGGCTTCGATGGCCCCGGATCCATCCGGTTGCGAGGCAGAATACTCGTCGCTCAACCGCAGCCGTTGCTCCGGCGGCGTAGGCCGGATGCGTTCCTTCAGCAACACCCACAGGAACAAGGACCATAGGCTGAGAGGCAACTCATCTTCCATGATTCATATTATATGCGAACAAACCCCTTGACAGAGACGGATCGAAGGATCTTTCAATGCTTTTGTCCCTTTCCTGGTTTCCTACATTTAGCTGAACAGAAGTGTTGCCTCTCGATAGATGCCACTTCGGTTGTCCTCCGCTCACACGAGCGGTGGCAATATCTCCCCCTACCGTGACGACCTGCTCCGGCAGGATACAATGACGCCGGTGGGGAACCATGATGGCCTGGCCACCGAAAAAGACTCCCCGCACAGAAAGGATGCGGGGTCAGAACCTGGGGCCAGGGGAAATCGCCAACACCCCGGGAGGGGGCAGCCTTCTCACCCCCTCCACGGGGATGAGGGCTGTCTCCTCTCCCGAGGCCCACGAAAGAGAGGAGGAGTAAAGTGTCAGGCCAGCTTACCCTTAGCCAGGCGCTCATCGCCCAGCTCCGGGGGGATCAGGGCATGAGTGTGAGCCAGGTCTGCGACTACCTGGGGATCAGCTATCTCGAGTACCTTCTGGCCTTTGCCGGCCTGCTCGAGGTGGTGAAACTCGCCCCCACGCCTGCGGGGGTGGGAAGATGAACCAGCACGTAGCACAGGCCCTCCTGGCCCCCTGGGACGGGACGTGGCTCTACGAGGAGCAACGAAAGCGGCTCGAAAGGGCCGCTGAGGGCAGTTGGGACATCACGGTCCGAGCCCCCACCTACTTTTACGTGAAGAATGGGGGGAACGGCCACCACTACCGGGTTGTCATGGACCCAGTGAAGGCGGCCTCGGATCCGACGTCGCCGGTGGCGTGCGACTGCGTGGACGCCTGCCAGTTCTACAAGACAGGGATCCGCTGCAAGCACGTGTTCGCGGTGATACTGCGTTACGGGCTCCCCGGGGGTGCCCAGGAAGAGGCCGATGCCCCCTCCCAGACAAAACCAGACGATGATGAGAAGGAGACCCCAATGACGCAGAGCCTGAACGGCAGCGCCGGGCCGAGCAAGATCCGTCCGGAGATCGCCGTGTACACCACGGCGAAGAACTTCCTGAACCTCCTGGATGCTGTGGACATCGGCAAGGTCCAGGTGGAGCTGGCCAGCTATGACAAAGCGGCCGGCAAACAGACTGCCCGGGCCAGCTTCTGGCTCGACGTGGGCGATGCCCGGCTGGTGGCCTGGGCGATCACCAACGGAGAGTTCAAGACCGCCCTGGCCGGCAAGTTCGAGGCCTACGGGGGCAGCGAGCGGGAGGGGAAGAGCGAGTCCCGCGTGTTCCGGCTGGAGGAGGACCCCGGCCAGAAGGGTGAGTTCGCGAAGTTCCCTTACCGTCTCACCGTCAGCGCGGGGCCCGGGAAGCGGGTATCCACCAGCGGCATCGCCCCTGATGGAGAGCCCACCTCCCGGGTGTCCATGAGGCTCCCGTCAGCCGACCTGGTGAAGCTCTGCCTGACCCTGGAGGCCTACCTTGATGCCCACGACGCGGCCAACTTCAGCCAGGTCCGCGCTGAGAAAGTGGCGAGGGTGGCCAGGCGCATGGCCGAGCGCCAGGGGGTGCAGCCGGCGGCAAAGGCCGCCCAGCCGGCACCGGCTCCAGCGAAAGCTCTAGCAGTGACCCAGGCCCAGCTCAACGCCATCGTGGCGTTGAGCTGTCATTGATCGCGCTATACTGATCCAGGCATAGTCGCCTCATGTAGGCCACCCATAGCCGCCCGATGTGTGCCACCCATGATCGCCCGATGTAGGCCACCCATAGCCGCCCGGTGTGGTCCACCAGTGGCACTATGGTGAGTAAGTGGCTATACTCCTCCAGCGATTTCGCTCTGGAGGAGGAGAAAGGTGGAGCGCCTTCACATGAACTATCTACGAGACCTGATTCATCGCCTGCGATCTGGTGAAAGCGACCGGCGCATTGCCAAGGATTTGGCCATCTCGCGGGTGACCGTGCGCAGGTATCGGGAGTGGGCCCAAGGTCACGGTTACCTGCAGCCGGACGCGCGGACGCCCGATGACGCCACCCTGACCGTCGCCCTGGGTGCGGCCCCTCAGCCGCCTCGGGTTCCATCGAGCGTGGAGCCATACCGGGAGACCGTGGAACACCTGCTTGACCAACGCGTGGAGATGACAGCGATCTTTGAGCGCCTGCGAGACGACTACGGATACACCGGGAGCTACTCGTCGGTGCGTCGCTACGTGCATCGTCTGTGTCCCCCAGAGCCGCAGGCGGTGGTGCGTGTTCACACCACCCCCGGCGAGGAGGCCCAGGTGGACTTCGGCCCCGTTGGACGGTTGTATGACCCAGCCACGGGCCGCCTGCGACCCGCCTGCGCCTTTGTGGCCACCCTTTGCTACAGCCGTCACCAGTATGCGGAACTGGTCTTCGACCAGAAGACGCCGACCTGGATTGCCCTGCACCGGCACGCCTTCGAAAGCTGGGGTGGTGTTCCCAGACGGATCGTGCCCGACAATCTCAAGGCCGCCGTTCTGCGGGTGCTGGTGCACGATCCCGTGCTGGGGGAAGCCTACCGTCGCATGGCCCAGCATTACGGCTTCGTGATCAGCCCAACCAGGCCCCATACCCCACGGGCGCGCGCGGGCAAGGTCGAAAATGGCATTCATTACCTGCAGCGCAACTTCATGGCCGGGCAGGAGTTGGCCGACATCCATGTCGCCAACCAGCGTCTGGCGATCTGGGTGTGCCAGCGGGCCGGAGCGCGCGAGCACGGCACGACCCACCAGGCACCGCTACGGCTGTTCACCGAACACGAGCAGGCGGCTCTCTTGCCCCTCCCCTCGGAGCCGTTTGCCTTGTGCGAGATCAGACCGGTGAAGGTGCATCCCGATTGCCACGTGGTCATCGCCAGCAGCTTCTACTCGGTGCCCTACACCTACATCGGCCAGACCCTGGATGCCTACATCGGCGAGCGCGTCGTCCAGCTCTTCCATGGGCAGGTACTGGTGGCCACCCATGAACGCAGCCAGGAGCCAGGGAAGTGGCACACCCGCCTGGAGCACTATCCCGCAGACAAGGCGGCCTATCTGGAGCGGACGCCCGAGCGTTGCCGCCAGATCGCGGCCCGGCTGGGAACAGCGACCAGCCGGGTAGTCGAGACCCTGCTGGCCGAGCGGCCCCTGGACCGTCTGCGCTCCGCACAGGCTATCCTGCGGCTTGTGCCCGAGCGAAGCTCAGAGACGGTTGGCGCGCAGCGCCTGGAGGCGGCCTATGCCCGGGCGCTCTACTTTGGCGATGCGCACTACCGGGGCATCAAGGCGATCCTCAATGCCGCCCTGGATCGCGAGCCGCTCCCCGAGATGGCTTCCGCTCTCCCACCTCGCGAGTTCGCCTTTGCCCGCTCGGGCGCCGAGTTCTTCGCGCTCTCGCCGGAGGTGGAGTCGTGATCACCCACCCCCTCCTGCCCAAACTGCGTCAGCTCAAGCTCTCGGGCATGGTGCTCACCCTGGACGTCCGGGCCGCCCAGGCTACCGAGCGGCAGCTCACCCCCACCGAGTTCCTGGCCCTGCTCCTGGATGACGAACTCGAGCGCCGTAGCCACGAGCGGCTGGCCCGTCGCCTGGCCCAGTCGGGCTGTGATGGCCAGAAGACCCTGGCCCATTTCGACTTCTCGGCCGCCCCGGGCCTCAATCGCACGCTCATCCAGGACCTGGCGACCTGCACCTTTGTCGCGCGGCACGAGAACGTCTTGCTCTGTGGCCCAACCGGCGTAGGGAAAAGCCATCTGGCCAACGCCTTGGCCTGCGAAGCCCTCAAACGTGACTGTCGTGTCCTGTCCCGACCCACTCACCGCCTCCTGGCCGACCTGCACGTGGCCCGGGCCAACGGCTCGCACCCTCGTCTGCTGGCCAAGGTGCTGACCTCCGATCTGCTGGTCCTCGACGACTTTGGCCTGCAGCCCCTCTCGCCGCAGGCAGCCCAAGATCTCTACGAGATCATCAGCGAGCGCTACGAGCACGGCTCGCTGATCGTCACCAGCAATCGTGCCTTCGAGGAGTGGGCCGAGGTGTTCGCCAACGACTTGCTCGCCAGTGCCGCCCTCGACCGCCTGACCCACCATGCCCACACCATCATCATCCGCGGCCAAAGCTACCGACAGCGTAGCCGCAAAAAGGAGAACGCTGGCCCCCTTGCAGCCTAGCCCGCTGACAAGCCGTCCACCATG
>DYIS01000145.1 GCA_020723545.1 Ktedonobacter racemifer | reverse complement strand
ACAGATGGGGGCGAAGCTCATCTCCCGAGATGTGTCCAGTCACCAGCGTCATCAGCTTGACGTGGCCGGTGTCGAGCAGCACCACATTCTCGGCGAACTCCTTGAGGGCATATTGCTGGCAGCACTTGACGGCCAACAGTCCCTTTTCTTTCTCTGCTAGTTCCTTTGGTACCGGGATCACCGCCACGCCGGTGCGATCGAGTTCTCGGATGATGTTTCTATCCACCGATTCCCGGTTCAGCTTGCACGAGCCGCTCATGGCTCCGAAGCCCCCGTCGGGCCGCCGGCCCATCACCTCTTTCACCCCAGCCCGGGCGGCGATGCTGACGCGGCCGCCGAAGCTGGGGCAGCGGGTGATGCACATGGCACAGCCGTTGCCATACTTGCGACAGTTGCCCTGGGGCCCCATGGTGCCGGTGGTTTCCACGAACACGTCGCCTTCGATGACATCCCCGTTCTCGGTAGCGACGGTCGCGATGGTGCTGTCATTCCTGGTCACCTCAGTCACCCGGGCCATCAGCCAGATCTCGATCCCCTTTTCTTGCAGGTAGCGACGGACGATGGCTTCCATGGTGGCCACATCGTACAGATCGGCGTGTTTGTGGCCGGGAAACTCGATGTTGGTATGCCGGGCGTTCTGGTCGGTCAGCCTGAACAGGTCACCGCCGCCCATAGCGATCATCTCTTCGGCGGCGGTGAAGCGACCGTTGTTGCGCATGATGCCGCCCACTTGGCCCGAGCCTAACAGGGTGTCGGCCCTCTCCAGCAAGATCACCTTGGCCCCGGCCTGTTTGGCCGACATGGCCGCCGCACAGCCAGCCCATCCACCACCGATGACTACAACCCTTGGCATCGCCTCCTCCCTGGGCGGAGATCAGGCCCCGCCCCTATACCAACTCTATTTTTTCTCGCTTTCTGCCCATGGCCGCTTCAACCCACTTTGTCACCGGTGGCAGTTCGGTCACCTCTGACTCGGTGATCACGTCAATGAAGGTGGCCACACCGCTGGCCAGGGCTTGGTGGATGGCCGGCCCCAGGTTGCCGGGTTGCTCGACCCGCAGGCCGTTCAGCCCGAAGCCCCGCGCAATGGCGGCGTGGTCGGTATCGGCGGAGAAATCAACGGAGAAATATCTGCCCTGGTGGTACAGTTCTTGCAAGACTTTGATCCAGCCAAAGCAAGCGTTGTTGAACTGGATGATGGTCACCGGCAGCTTCAGGCGGGCGATGGTCTCCAGTTCGCCGGCTGACATGCCGAAGCTGCCATCACCCATGAGACCGACTACGATGGCCTCCGGGTGGGCCAGCTTGGCCCCCACCACACCGGGCAAGGCGTAACCCAGTCCCCCGTAGCCACGCGGGATGATGACCTGACGCCCAGCCCGGCTGACAAAGTAAGCGGCGACGAAGGGGGTGGGTGTGCCTGCATCGGCGACGATGATGCTGTCCCTGGGCAGGGCATCGACCAACCCCTTGATCACTCGCAGCGGCTTGATGGGCACGCTGTCGGAGGTCATCTTTTCCTGGGCCTCGGCCCACCAGCGGCGACTCAGCTTCTCGATCTCATCCCGCCGGGCCTGACCGAGGGCCGAACTACCGCCGGCCTTGACCCGCACCGCTTCCAGTAGGTCAGCCAGGGCCAGCCGGGCATCGCCGACCAGGCCCACAGCGCTGGGGTAGTTGTTCCCAATCTCGCCCGGGTCCACGTCCAGGTGGATGATGGCCTTGCCCGCCTCTGGGGCCGGCAGGGTCCAGTTGACCGTAGTCACCGAGTCCGTCTTGCAACCCACGTACAGGATGAGGTCAGCCTCCTGCACCAGGCAATTAGCGTAGTCCCGCCCTCCGTTGCCTCCCACCACGCCGATGCTGAGCGGATGATCCTCGGCTATGCCGCCCTTGCCGGTGATGGTGGTGCCCACGGGAATGGACAAGGCCTCAGCCAGGGCGGTCAATTCGGCCCAGGCCTGGGAGCTGACCACTCCCCCGCCGGCGACGATGATCGGGCGCTCGGCCTGGAGCAGGAGTTCCGCCGCCTGCTGCACAACCGTGCCATTGGGGCGGATGCGGTAGGCGGGATAGACAGCGCAGTTCACGTCGCCGTGCAGGGCAGGATGGGCCAGTTCTTCGTCCAGTACATCAGTGGGCAGGGTGATCTGCACCGCCCCAGGACGACCAGTCGTGGCCAGGCGGAAGGCACGGCGCATGATGTCCGGGATCAGATCGGCTTTCTTGACCAGAGCGCGCCACTTGGTGATGGGAGCGAAAAGGGCCTCCTGGTTCAGAGCGGTGAGCACGTTCTTGCCTTCGCTGGAGAGAGGGATGTCGGTAGTAAGGGCGATGACCGGAATCGAGGAAGCATGGGCCTCGGCCACCCCGGGAGCCAGGTAGATGGCTCCGGCCCCGCTAGGGGCCTCGCACACGCCAGGACGGTAGCTCACCCGCGCATAGACGTCGGCCATGAAGGAAGCCGAGCGCTCGTCGCGGGTCAGCACGTGGGTGATCTCGTCCCGGACCTGGTACAGAGCCTCATAGAGGGGCATGCTGGTGTCGCCGGGCAGGCCGAAGACGTACTTCACCTGGTGCGCCTTGAGCATCTCCACGACAGCCTGGCTGCCTCTCATTGTTCCTTCTCCTCAGACAGATCTTGCAGCACGCTGTGAAGGTGATCGCGCATGGCCTGCTCGGCCAGGGCGGGGTCGCGTTGCCGCAGCGCTTCCAACACCCGACGATGTTCCTGGACCGATTTCTCCAAGCGACCGCTAATCTGGTCAGAGACGAGACGGAAACGCTGCAGGTGGTCATCCAGATTGTGGAGGATGGGTAGCAGACGCTGGTTGTCCGTCTTCTGGATGACCAGGTTGTGAAACTGTTTTCCCAGTTGGGAGCAGAGTTCCCGGTTTCCTTGAGCCAGGGCAGCCTCTGCGGCGCCGATCAGCCGCTCTCCCTCGTCCCATTCCTCAGGGATAAGAAGGGGGGCGGCCAGGCGGGCGGCCAGGCCCTCCAAAACAGCCCGGAGCTGGAAGACTTCCTTCACGTCCTTCAAGGTCACCTCGGTGACGTAGGTCCCCTTGAATAGGACCCGGGTGACGAATCCCCCTCGCTCCAGATGCTGTAGTGCGTCCCGCACCGGCGTCTTGCTGATGCCCAATTGCTCAGCCAACTCGGTTTCCACCAGCGGTTCGCCTGGCTTGAGTTGGAGGGAGAGTATGGCATCTTTGATGGCGGCGTAGGCTTTGTCCTTAAGCGAGAGTGGCCCTTCAACCCTGGCCAACTGAAAAGAGGGTTCCATTGGCAACTCCTGTATATCATATATCGTATACAATATTCATTATACCATAGAAGGAACTTTTGTCAACAGTGTGTGGGCCTGAATGCAGCAGTTTGTGTTATAATGGTTATGAAGCGGCCTCGTCTCCCGATCAGGCTCTGAGGCTCGCGGCTGGTGGAACCGACATGCGTCTCATACTGACCCATCCTAATACCGACTTCGATGGCCTGGCCTCCATGCTGGCGGCGGCCAAGCTCTACCCTGGCGCCATCCCAGTATTGGTGGGCGCCGTCAATCGCAACCTTCGTGACTTCCTGGCCCTGTACGGGGGCGATCTGCCCTTCAGAAAGCTCGATGAGATGCCTGATGCGGACGTAGATTCCGTGATCCTAGTGGACACCCAGTACTTGCCCGCCGTGGAGGGGTTTCTCAGCGGGTTCCATCGGCCCGGGCTGCCGGTAGAGATAATCGACCACCACCCCCTGGACCGGGAGCTACCGGGAGGCATGTCCTACACCAGTGAAGAGGTCGCCTCCACCACGGCCATTCTGGTCAGGCAACTCATGGAGAAGAAGGTCCCGCTGTCCCCGACGGAGGCCACCCTGCTATTGCTGGGCATTTACGAGGACACTGGCTCCCTCACCTACATCAATACCACCTCCCAGGACGTCCGGTGCGCAGCCTGGCTCCTGACCCAGGAGGCCAGCCTGCAAGTGCTGAACAGCTTCCTGAACCGGCCCCTGACCGACAAACAGCGGGTACTCTACGAGCAACTGGCCAGGGAGGCCAAAATCGAGGACATCCACGGGCACCACGTGCTCATAGCCGCTGCCCAGTCCCCAGAATACGTGGAGGAGGTCTCCACGGTAGCGCACCGCTTGAACGAGTCCTACGACGCCGAGGCATCCTTCGTCCTGGTTCAGATGGGCCACCACCTGCAGATCGTCGCCCGCAGCAAGAGCGACTACGTCGACGTGGCGGCAATATTGCGCCCGTGGGGAGGCGGCGGCCACAATCGTGCGGCGGCGGCGCTATTGAAGGACCGAGAGCTGTCTTTGGTCTCCGAAAGCCTCCGGCAGGTCCTTCGCTCCCAGGTTAGGCCTGCTGCCACAGCCTCCACCATCATGACCCGCCAGGCTCGAAGTGTTTCCCCAGACACCACCATCAGCGAGGCCGCTTCTCTCTTGGTGCGATATGGCCACGAAGGCCTGCCGGTGGTGCAGGACGGGAGGCTGATAGGCATCGTCACCCGCCGGGACCTGGACCGGGCCATACACCACCGGCTGGGCAACGCGGCAGTGCGGGTGTACATGACCGTGAACGTGCCGGCCATCAGCCCCGACCTCCCGGTGCCCAGGATCATGCAGTTGATGATGGAGCATGATGCGGGGCAGTTGCCGGTGGTGGAAAACGGGCAACTGGTGGGCATAGTGACCCGCACCGACGTCATCAAACACTGGGGCGGGCTGCCCGCGGGCAAGTCCAAGGGTTACCCTAATCTGGCGGCGCAACTGGACCAGGCCCTCCAACCAACGTTGCGGAAGCTCCTGCAACAGGCCAGCCATGCTGCCAGGCATACGGGCTCTTCCCTATACCTGGTGGGAGGCATAGTGCGAGACCTCCTCCTGGGCATACCGAACTTCGACCTGGACCTGGTGGTCGAGGGAGACGCTATCGCCTTGGCCCGTATGCTGGCGGCCGAGCTGGGCGGCCGGGTCAAGGCTCACGAGCGCTTCGGCACAGCCAAATGGTTAGTGCCCGAAGCTCTGGTGGCTCCAGGGGAGGCGCCGCCCCTGGCCCCCAGCCATCCCAGGGAGAAGATAGGAGACGTGAGCGAACGCCGCCTGGCCTCCAGCCATGCCGCCCTGGCCATCGATTTCGTGACCGCCCGCACCGAGTTTTACGAACACCCTGCGGCCCTGCCGGAGGTGGAAGCCGGCTCACTCAAACAGGATCTATATCGTAGGGATTTCACCATAAACACCATGGCCATCCGCCTGGATCGCGAGCGCTACGGCGAACTGGTGGACTTCTACGGCGGCAAGAAGGACCTGGATCGCAAACTGATCCGTGTCCTTCACAGCCTGAGCTTCGTGGAGGATGCCACCCGGATACTGCGAGCGGTGCGATTGGAGCAAAGGCTTGGCTTCAGTATCGAAAAACGAACGGAGGAGCTGATGGTTGACGCCCGGGACCTCCTGGAACGGGTCTCCGGGGAGAGACTGCGGCACGAACTATATCTGTCGCTGCAGGAAGAAGAGCCAGAGAAGATACTCCGCCGACTGGATCAGTGCGGCCTGCTGGCTTACCTGCATCGAGAGCTGCGCTATACTGACAGGCTGGGCTCGCACTATGCTCAGGCACGAGAGAAGATGGCGGAATGGAACGAACGATTCCCGCGTTCTGCCCTGGCGCCACAGCGCTCCTTACCTAGAGTCTACCTGGCGCTACTGGTATACCCGATGAGAGAGGGCCAGATCGCAGACTTCATCGGTCGGCTGAAGATAACCGGTGAGAATGGTCGGCTGCTGCGCGAGCTGGGACAATTTTCTAGCGAGGCCAGGATAACGCTGCAGCCAGAGCCGTCGCCGGCAGCGATCTACGAGCTCTACAAGAAATCGCCGGCCGAGCTGCTCTACGTGTTATGGTTCACCGATGAGGTTCCCGGGAAACCGGAAAAGCCAGTACCGTTGGCGGTCTCAGAGTCGGTGGAGCTATTTCTCCACAAGCTCAGGTGGCTCAAGCTTCAGGTTAATGGTGAAACCTTGAAAAGCTTTGGCCTCAGGCCAGGGCCAGTGTATGGTCGCCTCTTAAACGATCTTTATCAGGCTAAGCTGAACGGGAAGGTGGAATCACTGGAGGACGAGATGGCCTTCGTTAGGGCCTGGCTGGCGGCGGCGCCCCTGGCGGATCGCCAGCCGGCATAGCCGATGGTCCGCCTCCTACCACCTGAAGCTCTTTGCTATCTGAGCCAGCACCTTCCCATTCTGGCCGATCAGGCTCAGAAGGTAGGTCCCGCTGTCGGGGGCCTCGGCGGGCAGCGCTATCTCCCAGACCAGAGGCGACGATGGGCTCAGGGCTACCTGACGCCGAGTTATCTCCTGGTTGTTAGCTGTAAGCACCACTGTTGCCACCTCTGCGGCAGTAACAAAGGCGCCGACCCTGACCCTTTTGCCGGACATCATTGCCAGCTTCACGGCCGCCTCGGGGGTGGCGTAGTCGAAGCCACCGGTCTGCCAGATCGGATACCAGTATTCGGTCCAGCTAACGGCCTCCCCTGGCCCCAGCGTCGCCTCGTCCCAGAAGGTCGGAGCCAGGCCACCGTGGAGCTCAAAGTAGTTCGAGCCGTCGTCGGTCC